>CABKMX010000057.1 GCA_902373595.1 uncultured Christensenellaceae bacterium | reverse complement strand
CCTCAAGGGTGGGTAACATGTGAGCGACGTGAAAATATTGCGCGGAAAGAGGGATAAATTTGCGTGGTCAAAAAGGTAAAAGTGTGGGATAACGCACACGGGTACGAAAAAGCGCGCCCGAAGGCGCGCTTTGGTCAACGCTTGAATCAATGCGTTTTGAGCAGCACCGTCTTGATCTCCCACGGACGGAATGTCAATGCGCCGAGGTCGACTTTGTCCTGTGCGTTTTCCAGCATGTCGCAGCCGTATGCGACGCATTTGAACGCAGTCTTGACGCTCGCCGTGACGTCTTTGCCCTTGTTCTCGAACAGGCGCAGGATGACGCCGCTGCCGTCCTCGGCGGGCTTGATCGTCTCCATGACGACGCCGTCGCCGACCACTTCGATCGGGCAGTCCATGTCGCCGCCGCGCTCCTTGACGAGGGGGTTGTTGAACGCATAAGCTCTCTCGACGACATCCGAGTCGTTCAATTTTTCACGGTGGGGATAGATCGCATACGAGAAGGTGTGCGTGCCGATGTCGCAAGTCTTGTCCGGGAACTTGGGCGCGCGCAGTAGGCACAGGCTGAGCAAGCCGTTCTTGACCCGCTTGCCGTACTTGACGTTGTCGATGAGCGCCAGCCCGCAATTGCCGCCGTCGAGGTTGACGAACTTGTGCGAGCAGATCTCGAATTGAGCGCGCTGTATCGAGTTGTCCTCGCGCGTCGAGCGGCGGAAGGTGCCGAATTGGATGCCGCAGTCGACTTCGTCCGCAAAGAATGTCGGCACAAAGTCCGCGCGCAGCATCTTGTACTTTTCGTCCCAGTCGACCGTCGTGTCAAAGCGCACCATCGGGTCGCCGGCGGTCAGCGAGATCTTTTGCACCAGCTTGCTCTTGCCGTGTACGAACGACTGCTCGCGCACCACCGTCATGCCGTCGACGTATGTCCTCGTCGAGACCAATTTCGGCTCTTCGGTCGGCATGTTGGGGTAGTCCATGTTGATGTCCCATGCATTGTAGTACATGAACGGATCGCTGTAGACGATGAACTTGTTGAAGTACTCTTTGACCAGCTCGATCTCGTCGTGTTTGAGGAACATCGACACGATCTCGCCGCCCTTGCCGAAGCAGACCGAAACTTGCGAGTTCTCGATCGTGAATTCGTCGTAGGCGAGCTCCGCCTTTGCCGCCTCGACGTCCGCGTCCTCCGCCTTTGTCGTCGCGGAGTAGGGCTTGACGTCGACTTTGAGCCACTTGTCGCCGTCTTTGACGTACTCGCTGCGCGCAAACGGCGTCGAGTTGAAGTAGGCGTCATTGCCCTCGGGGAACAGCTTCGCCAAATATCCGCCGCGCATATCGTCCGTCTCGCCCGCCATGACCGCATAGCGCGCCGCGCATTCGTCGTAGACGCGCTTGATCGAGCTGCCCGGCAGCACGTCGTGGAATTGATAGAGCAGCACTTCCTTCCAGATCCTTTCGGCGAATTTGCGGTCGTAATGCCCGCCGTTCAACTCGCAGACCGCGCCCAACCACTCCAATTCGTGCAGCTTGCGCTCCATCATGCGGTTGTTCTCCTTTGTCTTCGCCTGCGAAGTGTAGGTGCCTTGATGGCGCTCGTAATACAGCTCGCCTTGGTAGTGCGGCATAATCTCGCGGTAAGGTTCGAGGTCGCGGAAGAGGTCGATCGACTTCTTCATCACGCACGGCGCAAGTCCGTTCATGTTGCGGTGGCGCTTGACATACTCGATGTGCCCTTCGCCCGGACCTCCGCCTCCGTCGCCGTCGCCGTAGATGAGCAGCGCTTTGGGGATGAGTCCCTTTTCGGTGTTGCGAGCTTCCGACTTGAAGATCGCGAGAGGGGACGCGCCCGAGTTGTAGTCGCCCAGCGGCTCCATGTGCGCGAGCACCGGCGTGCCGTCAAGCCCCTCCCAAATGAACGTCTTGTAGGGGAATTGGTTGACCGTGTTGCTGATGATCTTGATCGTCATGAAATATTGCATCCCGCAGCCGCGCAGCACCTGCGGCAGCGTCGCCGGGAAGCCGAACACGTCGGGCAGCCAGCAAAGGTCGGTGTCCGTACCGAACTTCTCCATCCAATATCTCTTGCCGTACAGCGCTTGGCGGATCCAGCTCTCGCCCGAAGCGAGGTTGCAATCGCCCTCGACCCACATCGCGCCCTGAGTCTCGATGCGCCCCGCCTCGACCGCCTCGCATACGCGCTTGTACAATTCGGGATGGTCCTCTTCGAGCCATACCCACATCTGCGGCTGCGATTCGGCAAAGAGGAATCCGTCATATTTTTTGATGTTGCGCAATTGGTTGGCGAACGTGCGCGCGACCTTGCGGCGCGTCTCGCGCCACGGCCACAGCCACGCCAGATCGATGTGCGCATGACCTATGCAATAGTACTCCGTCGCAGGGTAATCGATGGGTTTAGTCAACACGGGCACCAAAAATTCGCGCGCCGCCTTCGCCCCCTCTCTGCGGTAGATCGCAAAGCTCTTTTTGAGCGCTTCGTCGATCTCTTTCGCCCTCTCGCCGTCCTTGGGCAGCTTGAGCATCGTGAAGAAAAGATCGATGTAGTCGTAATAATAGCCGTTGACCTCGTCGTTGCAGATTGCGATGTCGCAGCGGCGCAGCCTCGCGACCAAATTCTCAAAGCGCAATTTGCCGTTGAAGCCCGCGTCGACGTACAGCATGATCTCCTCGTCGCCGGTAGACTTGTCCGCGACGTCGACGACCTGCTTGCCGATCAAAGAGTGGAAAAGATCGCCCTTGCTGAGCACTTGCGTGATGCCCTGCAAGACGATGCCGTCCTCGTTCATCACAAGCCCCTCGCCCTGCAATTTGATGCGCAGAACGACGTGCTTGTCCTTGCCCTTTTGCGGCACCTTGCCGGTGAAGCGGAACCACGCGCAGCCGAATTTGTCCGCCCACTTTTCCCATTTGCGGATCGGCTTGAACGCGCTCTTGTCGAGGTCGGCGAACGCGATCGGCTCGTCGCTCTTGATCGCCTCCGCTTTGAGGTCGCCGATCTTGGTGTAGCAGTCGCCCTTGATGCGCAAAAGATTGGTCACATGCCCCGGCTTCGCCAAAGCGCGCTTGACGAAAGGTTTGTCGAATCCCATTGTTCCTCCTATGACGATTGACGGTTTTTCTTCATTATAGCATATCCGCCGCGCCGTTTCAACGCCTTTGCGCAATTTGTCCGCACCGCCTTGTGCCGTTTTGTCCATATCCGCAACAATTTCCGCATTGCGCGCACATTATATTTATATATCCGCGCAAATAATGCGCCGAACGCTTGCGCATAGCACCGGAGTGTAGTATAATCAAAATATCAACGGCGCGTCGGCGTCGGGAAGGTCAGAAATGAGAGACAGAATTTATCTCAGTTCGCCGCATATGAGCGGCAAAGAAATGGGTTACATACAAGAAGCGTTCGACACCAATTGGGTCGCGCCTCTCGGCAAGAACGTCGAAATGTTCGAAAAGGAAATGTGCGCCTACATCGGCAGACCGTATGCCGTCGCGCTTTCCGCAGGAACGGCGGCGATACACCTCGGGCTTAAATATCTCGGGGTCGAGAGGGGCGACGTCGTGTTCTGTTCGTCGTTCACTTTCAGCGGCAGCTGCAACCCGGCTGCTTACCTCGGCGCAAAACTCGTGTTCATAGACTGCGACCGCGAGAGCTACAACATGAGCCCGGCGGCGCTCGAAAAGGCGTATGAGCAATATCCCAACCCCAAAGCGGTCATCATCGTCAACCTTTACGGCAACCCTGCCGAGTTCGACGAGCTTCTCGCGATAACCCGCAAGCACGGCACTCCCGTCCTCGAAGACTCCGCCGAGAGCCTCGGCGCAAGCTACAAAGGCGTCAAGACGGGCAACTTCGGCGATATTTCCATCTTTTCGTTCAACGGAAACAAGATCATCACCACGAGCGGCGGCGGCATGCTGATGTGCAACGATCAAAAAACCCGCGACAAAGTGCTGTTTTGGGCGACGCAATCGCGCGAAAAATTCCCGTGGTATCAGCATGAGGAGATCGGCTACAACTATCGCCTCAGCAACATCTGCGCCGGCATCGGAAGAGGTCAGATGACGGTCCTCGACGAACGCGTCGCGCAAAAACGCCACATCCACGAGATCTACGCAAAGGCGTTCGAGGACAACCCCTACATCTCGCTCGCGCCGACCACAAAAGGCTCCGAGCCCAACTATTGGCTGACCGCGATCACGCTGTCTTGCGACTGTAAGGCGACATTTATGGACATCCTCAACGCGCTCGCCGAACAAAACATCGAGAGCCGCCCCGCATGGAAACCCATGCATATGCAGCCCGTGTTCAAGGATTGCGGCTTCGTCACCCAGCTCGACGAAAAACAGCAAAAAGCCATCGGCGCCGGCAGCGTCTGCGAAGACCTCTTCAACCGCAGCCTCTGCCTGCCGTGCGACACCAAAATGACCGACGACCAAGTCCGCTTCGTCGCCGGCATCGTCAACAAGACCATCGAAGACAAACAGAGGGCGTGATGTACAGACACTTTTTCAAACCGCTGCTCGATTTCATCCTCAGCCTCCTGGCGGTGATCGTGTTGTCGCCGTTCTTCTTGCTGTTCACGCCGATCGTCGCGATCGCGATGAAGGGCAATCCGTTTTTTGTGCAGGAAAGAGCCGGAAAGAATGGGAAGCCGTTTAAGCTGATTAAGTATCGCAGCATGACCAATAAAAAGGACGAGAACGGAAAGTTGCTGCCCAACAATCAACGTATTACAAAATTCGGCAACCTGTTAAGAAATCTTTCGTTAGACGAATTGCCGCAATTGTTCAATATTTTGTGTGGGCAGATGAGTATTGTCGGTCCACGTCCGCTACACGTAAGATACAATGACAGGTATAATTTTAATCAAGCGAAAAGGCTGCTCGTGCGCCCGGGATTGACGGGATATGCACAGGTGCGTGGTCGGAACGCCGTATCATGGGAGGGAAAATTCAACATGGATGTATATTATGTCGAGAATTTAAGTTTTTTGTTGGATATCAAGATTTTGCTAGATACGGTTAAGTGTGTTTTGAGGAGAGAGGGTATCAACAATGGTGCGCAAATCGGCACAGAGGATTTTATGGGGACAAAACCACAAGTTTCGTTGGTCGAGGTCTCGGAAAGTGATGTGGAACTAATCATGAAGTGGCACAACGATGAGTCTATCTTTAGATATTGTGGGGGGGGTTATCATCCCGTCGATCGCGAAAAAGCTGAAGAGATCGTAAACGCAATGGTCAAGGAAAACAGCGACGGCATTGCGAAGAGATATATCATAGAGACCGACGGTCACAAAGTCGGACTTGTAGGGCTTTACGGAATCAAAGGAAGTGAAAAGATACCCGAATTGGGCATTTATATTGGAGAGCATGATTTTCAAGGCAAAGGAATTGCTACGGAGACTTGTTTGCAATTGGAAAATATCGCAAGATCTTTCGGTAAACAAAGGATCGGGCTGAAAGTCGTTGCCGAGAACTTACCGGCGGTGAGAATGTATAAAAAACTGGGTTATCATGAAGTTGAGATACACCAAGGTGAACGGGTGGTGAACGGCAAAGCATGCGATGTTGTCTATATGGAGAAATCAATATGAACATTTTGATTTTGAGTGCAGGCACACGGAACAAGGTGGTCAGATATTTCAAAAAGACTCTTGCAGGTCAAGGTAAGGTCATTGCCACAGATTGTCAAAACATTGCACCCGCGATCTATGATGCAGATAAATGTTATATCGTGCCGCGCATAACGGCGCCCGATTATATCGATGCTATATTGGAGATCTGCCGTAAAGAACAGATCGACGGGGTTCTGTCTTTAATCGACCCGGAATTGGAGCTGTTGGCTGCCAACAAAGACAAATTTGAACGCATCGGCGTGACCTGCATCGTCTCGCCGCTCGAGGCGGTCCAAATGGCGTTTGACAAGATGAAGATGTTCCGGTTTTGCGAAAAGAACGGCATAGGCTCGGTAAAGAGCTATGACGACATTGTAAAGTTCAAAGCCGATTTCGCAAGAGGGGAAATCGCTTTTCCCGTCTTCGTCAAGCCGATATGCGGCAGTTGCAGTATCAACATCCAAAGAGTGGAAGACACGGCAATGCTCGAAGAACTTTGGAGAAGATACGATAACTTGATGATCCAAGAGTTTATGACAGGACAAGAAATCGGCGCCGATGTCTATATCGACTCCATCAGCGGACGAGTGGTCGAGATCTTCACTAAAAAGAAGCTCCTTATGCGCGCAGGCGAGACGGACAAGTCGGTGTCGTTCAAGGATGCCAAATTGTTCGATTTCATTGAAAATTTCGTAACGAAAGCCGGCTATAGGTGGAATATCGATATCGATATTTTCGAGAAGGACGGCAAGTATTTCGTGTCAGAGGTGAATCCGCGTTTCGGCGGCGGCTATCCGCATGCGTACGAGTGCGGTTGCGACTTTATGTCGCTCATTTTGAAAAACCTGTCGGGAAAAACAAATACGCCCGATATCGGCAACTACGAAGAGGATGTCTTTATGATGAAGTACCTCGACGTCATGATCAAGAAAGGAGAGGAGTTGAGATGAAAATATTAATGCTGTGTACAACAGGTGGAACGGTAAAAAACTTCAGACGCGACTTGATCGCATTCCTGCAGGCGAGGGGACATGAAG
>CABKMX010000056.1 GCA_902373595.1 uncultured Christensenellaceae bacterium | reverse complement strand
AGTGCAGGAAGAGGACCCTTGACTTGAGCGTTGCGAGATGGGCGACGAGCGCAAGGTCCATGACCTCCTGGACGGAGTTGGAGCACAGCATCGCAAAGCCCGTCTGGCGGCAAGCCATGACGTCGCTGTGGTCGCCGAAGATGTTGAGCGCGTGGTATGCGAGCGCACGTGCGCTGACGTGGAACACCGCAGGGGTGAGTTCGCCCGCAATCTTGTACATATTGGGAATCATCAAAAGCAGACCTTGGCTTGCGGTGAAGGTGGTCGTCAGAGCGCCTGCGCTCAGCGAGCCGTGCACCGCGCCGGCGGCGCCGGCTTCGGACTGCATTTCAGCGATTTTGAGGGTTTGACCGAAGATGTTCTTGGTACCCGCGTTCGCCCATTCGTCGGCATTTTCCGCCATAGGCGAGGACGGCGTGATGGGATATATCGCTGCGACTTCGCTGAGCGCGTACGCTACGTGAGCCGCGGCGGTATTGCCGTCGATAGTCATTTTTTTGCCCATTTGTAACCTCCGATAACAGTTTGGACACGTCGTGTCCTCAATCTCAACGATATTATATCGCCTGCGCGCGTGATAGTCAATAAATTTCGACCTAATATATACAATTTCGCATGCGGAAAAATTGCACGCGCGCCGAGCGGCGCGCAACCGCGCGCGTTTTGTTGCGCTATCCGCGTGTGTGTGGTATAATTGAAAAAGTTTTGCGGAGGTCGTATGAACGCGATAGAGCTAAAAGACGTGCACTACGCCTATCTCGGCTCGGAAGAGAGCGGACAAGAGGCGGTCAAGGGCGTGACCCTCTCCATCGAGGAGGGGAGCTTTGTCGCGCTCGTCGGGCACAACGGCAGCGGCAAATCCACGCTCGCGCGCCTGCTCAACGGGCTGTTCGTCCCCACAAACGGAGACGTCGTCGTATACGGCGTCAACACCAAGGACGAGAAGAGGATATACGACGTGCGCAGCCGCGTCGGCATGGTCTTCCAAAACCCCGACAATCAGATGATTGCGACCAACGTCGCCGACGACATCGCGTTCGGTCCCGAAAATCTCGGCGTCGAGCGCGAGGAGATAATCCGCCGCGTCGATTGGGCGCTCGAACAGGTCGGGATGAGCGAATACCGCGACGGCACGCCGTTCAAACTCAGCGGCGGACAAAAGCAGAGGCTCGCAATCGCGGGCGTGCTGGCGATCAAGCCGCGCGTGATGGTGCTCGACGAGGCGACCGCAATGCTCGACCCCAAGGGCAGGGACGAGGTTATGGCTGTCACGCGCAAGCTCAATCGTGAAGAGGGGATGACCGTCGTCCACATCACTCACTATATGGACGAGGCGCTCGGCGCGGACAGGCTGATCGTGATGAACGACGGGCTGGTCGTCGCCGACGGCAAGCCGAGCGAAGTTTTCAAACAATACGGGCTTTTGAGGCAGATCAAATTGGGCGTGCCGTACGTCACCAACGTTGCGGTCGCGCTGCACGCGGCGGGGCTGGACATCGACCCGCACATCGTCGACGAGGACGAGCTGGTGGAGGCGATATGCGCATTGAAGTGAAGGATCTCGCATTCACCTATTCGCCGGGCACGCCGTTCGCGAAGCGCGCTTTGGACGGGATAAACCTCTCGATCGAAGAGGGGGATTTCGTCGGCATTTTGGGGCATACCGGCAGCGGAAAATCGACATTCATCTTGCATCTCAACGGGCTGATCAAGTTGCAGAGCGGCTCAATCGACGTGTTCGACATCAAGCTCGTACCCGACAAGAAGAACAAGCAGGATCTGCGCAAATTGCGCGGCACGGTCGGCATGGTCTTTCAATATCCCGAATATCAGCTGTTCGAGGACACGGTCGAGAAGGACGTCGCGTTCGGCCCCAAAAATCTCGGGCTTTCGCAAGAGGAGGTCGACCGCCGCGTCGAGAGGGCGATACGCCTTGTCGGTTTGGACTTCGAGGATATCCGCGGCAGGGCGCCGTTCGAGCTGTCGGGCGGTCAAAAGAGGCGCGTCGCAATCGCGGGCATCATCGCGATGCAGCCGCGCGTGCTCGTGCTCGACGAGCCGACCGCAGGGCTCGACCCGTACGGCAAAGAGCAGATTTTGGAATTGATTACGCGCCTCAAAAAGGAATGTTCGCCGACAGTCATCGTCATCTCGCACGACGTCGACGAGATCACGCGTTTTGCAAGCCGCATAGTCGTGTTCAACGACGGCAGGGTCGCGTTCGATTTGCCGATGAACGAGCTGTTCCGCCGCTCCGAAGAGCTGGCGGCGATGGGGCTCGAGATACCGCGCGCGGTGCGCATTGCGGACAAGCTGAGGGCGAGAGGAATCGACCTCGGCGACGTAGTCAACGCCGACGATCTGGTGCGCGCGATAGTGCGAAAATTTGACAAAAATAATATGGACGAAACGGACATCGCCAAGTTGAGCGCAGCGCAGTTCGACTTCGGCTCGGACGAGGCGTTCGGCGGCAGAGGAGGGGAAGTATGAGAGACGTGTCTTTCGGTCAATACTATCCCACCGGCAGCGTCATTCACCGCCTCGATCCGCGCGCGAAAATCATTTTCATGCTCATCTACATGGTGATCATTTTCTTTGTCGCGTCCTATTGCGGATATGCGCTCGTCGCGCTGTTTTTGTTCACGGTGACCGCCGTCGCCAAGATTCCGATCACGACGCTTTTCAAAAGCGTAAAAGCTATACTTGTGTTGATGATTTTCACTGCGGTGATCAACATCTTCTTCTATCACGAAGGCAGGGTGCTGGTCGATTGGTGGATCATCGAGATCACTTTGGGCGGCATAGATTTTGCAATCAAGATGGCGCTGCGCATCTCCCTTTTGGTGATGGGGACGTCGCTGCTCAGCTTCACGACGACGCCCGTCGAATTGACGGACGCGATCGAGAGCCTTTTGCACCCCTTGACCTACATCAAGGTGCCCGTTCACGACATCGCGCTCATCATGAGCATCGCGCTCAGATTTATCCCCGGTCTTATGGACGAAACGGACAAGATAATGATGGCGCAAAAGGCGAGGGGAGCCGAGATCGACACCGGCGGATTGGTCAAAAAGATCAAGGCGATGCTCCCGGTGTTGATACCGCTTTTTGTCAGTGCAATCAGGCGTGCGGACGAGCTGGCGGACGCACTCGACGCGAGGTGCTACAATGCGTCCAAGCACCGCACCAAGATGAAGGTGCTCAAATTCGGGGTCAAGGACGCGGTCGCGACGCTCATCGTGCTCGTGTTCGCGACGCTGATACTTTTGGACAAATATCTGTTGGGCGGCTTGGACGGCTACATCGTCGAGTTCGTCAAGGGGCTTGCCGGATGAGATACGCGATTGTGCTCGAATACGACGGCGCGAACTATTACGGTTTTCAGCGCCAGCGCAACTTCCCGTCCGTACAGCAGACGGTCGAAGAGGCGCTTTCGCTCAAGTTGCAATGTCCGATTACGTTGATTGCCAGCGGCAGGACGGACACCGGCGTACACGCGATGGCGCAGGTCGCGCACTTTGACTGCGACGTCGAGATAGACGCGTCCGACTTCGGCTTTCGGGTCAATCCGCTGCTGCCGCGCGACATCGCAATCAAGGCGTGCTACCGCGTGGACGAGAGTTTTCACGCGCGCTTTGCCGCCAAACGCAAGACATACGTCTATCGCGTCTATCTGTCCAAGATCCACGCTCCGCTCAAAGAGAAGTATTGCCACGTCTGTTTTTACGACATCGACGTGGACAAGATGAAGGCGGCGTGCCGCGCGCTGGTCGGCGAGCACGATTTCCGCGCGTTCATGCTGTCCGAGAGCAAGATGGACAACACCGTCCGCACCCTCTACGACGTGCACATCGACGTGAGCGAGGAGGGCAGACAGCTCGATTTTTACTACACCGGCAACGGCTTTTTGCACAACATGGTGCGCTCGATGACGGGGACGCTGATCGACATAGGGCGCGGGCGCTTTCCGGCGGACGCGATGGAGGGGATCATTGCCGGCAAAAAGCGCGCGAATGCGGGCAAAACTCTCGAGGGAAAGGGGCTGACTTTGGTGTCTGTCGATTACGGCGCGCCGCTTTCGGACGGTTTTTGCATTGAAAATCGCAAAAAAGTGGGCGCAAACGATTGACAGAACGTCACACTATTGATAATATATTAAGGCACGCACGAATGAAGGAGAACAAGCCCCTCTCCGACAAGAGGCAATTATCACACGGAGGTCTCATATGAAGACATATATGGCAAAGCCGCAGGATGTCGAGAGAAAGTGGTACGTCGTCGACGCCACCGATATGTCCCTCGGCCGCCTTGCAAGCAATGTCGCGAGCGTTTTGAGAGGCAAGAACAAGCCCACCTTTACGCCCAATGTCGACACCGGCGATCACGTCATCGTCGTCAATTGCGCAAAGGTCGTCCTCACCGGCAAGAAGCTCGAGAAGAAGTATCACACCTACCACACCGGTTATGTCGGAGGGTTGAAGCAGATCCAGTACAAGACGTTGATGGAGACCAAACCCGAGAAGGCGGTCATGCTCGCCGTCAAGGGTATGCTCCCCAAGAATTCGCTGGGCAGACAGATGCTCAAGAAGCTGCGCGTCTACGCGGGCGCCGAGCACAACCACGCGGCACAGATGCCCGAACCGCTCAAATTCTGATAAGGAGTTCAAGATATGGCTACTGCAAAGAAAACCAAGAAGAAGTTGCAATATTGGGGTACCGGCAGACGCAAGAAGGCGATCGCCAGGGTCAGACTCATCCCGGGCGGCACCGGCGCCATCACCATCAACAAGCGCACGATCGACGAGTATTTCGGGCTTGACACCCTCAAGCTGATTGTTCGTCAGCCGCTCGAACTCACCGATTCGCTGAACAAGTTCGACGTGTTCGTCAACGTCTGCGGCGGCGGTTTCACCGGTCAAGCGGGTGCGATCAGGCACGGCATCGCAAGGGCGCTCGTCCTCGCGGATGCGGAGAGCTACAAGTCGACGCTCAAAGCGGCGGGCTTCCTGACCAGGGATCCGCGCACCAAGGAGCGCAAGAAGTACGGATTGAAGAAGGCTCGCAAGGCTCCTCAATTCAGAAAGCGTTGATTCGACGTTGCATTGTCAAAGGACATACGCCTCGGCGTATGTCTTTTTTTTGCGCCGTCCGCGGTTTGTGAGAAAACGTATCCGCAAAGGTTGACAATCGCGCTTTTCGGTGCTATCTTTTTAGCGGTAAGGGAAGGAGCTGCCGCATGGCAAAAGATCTGACGATGGGCAAGCCGTCATCGGTGTTGATCAAGTTCGCGATCCCGATGATCCTCGCCAACATCTTCCAACAACTCTACAATCTCGCCGACAGCATCATTGCCGGCAACGTGCTCGGCGTCAACGCGCTGTCCGCGACGTCGGTGTCCTATCCGGTGACGCTGATTTACACGGGCATAGCGATCGGCGCGTCTCAGGGCGCGGCGGTCGTCATCGCCAACCTGATGGGATCGCGGCGCTATCGCGACATGAGCACCGCTGTCGGGACGACGCTGCTGTCCATGTTCGCGGCGAGCGCGGTCCTGACGGCGGTCGGCGTGGCGGTTTGCGATCCCGTGCTCAAATTGCTCAAGACGGACGAGGTCATCTTCGCCGACAGCAGCGACTATCTTGCGATCTACACCTACGGCGTGCCGTTCGTGATGCTCTACAACGCCGCGACCGCCGCGTTCAACGCGATGGGCGACAGCCGCACGCCGCTCATCTTGCTGATATGTTCGTCGGTGGTCAACGTCGTGCTCGACCTCGTGTTCACCGTCGAGCACTGCGGAATTTGTTGGGGCGTGAGCGGACTTGCTTGGGCGACGTTCATCGCGCAGGGCGCGGCGTGCGTCGCGTCGCTTGTGTGGATGTTCGTCAAGCTGCGCCGCCTCGTCCGCGCCGAGGAGAGCGAGTCGGAGCGGCAGGGCAGGGTCAAGCCGTTCTCGCTGTCGCAATTGCGCTCCATCTTGCACATCGCCGTGCCCAGCATGCTTCAACAATTGTTCGTGCCCGTAGGGCTTCTGTTTGTGCAGGCGGTGGTCAACGGCTTTTCGCCGTCTGTGATCGCAGGCTACACCGCCGCGGTCAAGGTCAACACGATGTGCATTTCGTGCAACAACATGCTTGGCAACGCGATGAGCGCCTACACCGCCCAAAACCTCGCCGTCGCCGCGCGCGACCGCGTCAAGAGCGGATTGAAGTGGGGCAACGTGCTCGCGCTGTCCGTTTCGGCGGCGTTCTTGATAGTTTCCTTGACCTGTTCTCGGTTTTTGATAGGTTTGTTCGCCGGTTCGCAGGACGCCGGCTTTGATGAGATGGTCGATGCGGGCAAGCTCTTCCTCACGATCACCTCGCCGTTTTACCTTCTCGTCGGCGTCGAGCTCGTCTTCAACGGACTTCACCGCGGCGAAGGCAAGATGCTCCTGTTCATGCTCGCAACGGGCGGCGACCTCGTCTTCCGCGTCGCGTTTTCGTACATCCTCGCGCCGTCGCTGGGCTTCACCGGCGTATGCTGGGCGTACGCGATCGGCTGGATCGTCGGGCTTGCGTTTGCGCTTGGCGGATACTTCATATCGGGGAAGAGACCGCTGTCGCGGCTTTGAGGGGGCACCATTTCGCTTATCGCTCAAATCAATACCGCCTGCAATCAAATCGCTTGCAGGCGGTATTTTCATATGAGCGGCGAAATGGTTCCCCCTCAATACTCCCCCTCCGACA
>CABKMX010000055.1 GCA_902373595.1 uncultured Christensenellaceae bacterium | reverse complement strand
TTGTTGCTGGTCGCGCTGATTGCTTCGCTCGTAATCACCAACGTGGTGATGTTCAACGAAGAGCCTGTTGTCGAGGCGGAGACCGCGGCGGAATATTCCGAGGACGTAGTCTTTTCGGCTGTCACCGAGGACGGAACGACCGAGAGTTTGACGACCGACAGACTCACGGGCTATGAGTACGACACGACGACCAATTGGTTCGACGAATTCTGCGACATGCTGTCGCGGTGAGACCTATCTCCGAAGTCCGGAGGTATGTAACAAATCGATTATACCAAGCGTAAGCGCCTTCGGTCACGGAGGTAGCCATGCGCAATATTTCCCACATCACACTGAAAGGAAGGCTATCTGCGGCAATGCTGCTGATAGCCCTTCTTTTTTGCGCTCTTACGGGCAGACTGTTTTGGTTGCAGGCGGTCGAAGGGGAGAGTTTGACGGACAAGGCGTTCGGGCAGTGGACGCGCGGACTTCCCATGCGCGCCGAACGGGGCGAGATTGTCACTTCGGACGGAGTGACTCTCGCGTCGTCCTATGATGTATTCACCGTCTATGTTCGCCCCGTTGAGACGGAGGACGCAAAAGAGACGGCGCGCGCGATAGCCGAAACGTGCGACGCCGAATACGAGCGCATTTTGGCAAGGATAGACAGGGAGGGGGTGTCCGAAGTGCGCGCTTTGACGGGAGCGAGCGAGGCGCAGGCGCTCGCGCTCAGAGCGAGAAAGATTGACGGCGTATACGTTGTCGCCGACAGCGCGCGCTATTACGACAACGGCAATTTTGCGACGCAATTGCTCGGCTTCGTCAATGCCGACGGCGTCGGACAGAGCGGAATAGAGCTGTATTACGACAGCTATCTCAAGGGCGTGGACGGCGAGGCGTACACCGAGACCGATTTGATAGGCGGCAAACTCGACGGCTCGCACACGTCCTATCTCATGCCGATTGAAGGCGCGACGCTGACGCTTACGATAGATTTCACTCTTCAAAGTCTTGCCGAAAAGGCGGTGAGGGACGCAGTTGAAAAGTATTCGCCGCTGTCGGCGTCATGTCTGATGATGGACGCGGACACGGGCGAGATTTTGGCGCTTGCCGGCGCGCCGACATACGATCTCAACGACTTGCCGAGAGACGACCTTGCGCTGTTGCTGCAGGGCGCGAAGAACACTTCGGTCGCCGACGTCTACGAGCCGGGTTCGACGTTCAAGATTTTGACCGCGGCGATGGGGATCGAAGAGGGTCTGATACGCGATTCGTACTACTGTTCCGGCTATCGCGTCGTCGACGGCACGCGGATACGCTGTTGGCGGAGCATAGGGCACGGCAGTCAAGACTTTGCGCATGGCATCATGAATTCGTGCAATTGCGTGTTCATGGACATCGCGCTGAGCGCCGGCGCGGAGAAGACTTACGACTATCTCGAAAAATTCGGGATAGGTTCGCGCACCGGGGTCGACTTGCCGGGCGAGGGAGCCGGAATATTGCTTGCCGAAGAGTCGGTCAAGTCGGTCGACCTTGCGCGCATAGGCTTCGGGCAGGCGGTCGCGACGACTCCGATCGGGCTGGCGAGCGCCGTCTGTTCGGTGCTCAACGGCGGCAGGCTGCTCAAGCCCTATGTCGTCAAGTCGGTGACGATCGCGGACGGCGTGTATGCGCTGACTAATTCTCCGACTTTGCGCGGCGAGACGGTGTCTCAAAGCACGTCGGACAAGATGAGGGAATATCTCTATTCCGTTGTCGAGGAGGGCGGAGGCAAAAACGCATATGTGCCCGGCTATCGAATCGGCGGTAAGACGGGCACCGCGCAGAAGTACGAAAACGGCGCGATTGCGCGCGGCAAGTACATTTCGTCCTTTGTCGGCTTTACCGAGATCGGCGGCCGCACCGTAGTCTGTCTTTTCAAGGTGGACGAGCCGCAGGGGTATGTCTATTACGGAAGCATAGTGGCCGCGCCGTACGTCGGGCAGATATTTTCGGGCGCGTTTGCGGCATTCGGCGAAGAGCCCGACTATGAGCAAAACGAACTTCCCGAAACGACGCGCATGCCCGAACTGTTCGGTTTGAGTCTGACCGAGGCGGCGTCGGCGGTCAAGGCGGCAGGACTGCAATACGAGTACTCGGGTGAGGGCGGCGCGGTGACGTCTCAATTTCCCGTCGCGGGAAGCGAACTGTACGAGGGCGCGGTCGTGCATTTCGAGTTGGGATGAAACGCGCCGTGACGTCAAAATGCGCCAAAATCCGGCTTTTAGGCGCTCGCTCACCGTTGCAAAAGAGGGTAAAAACCGCAGAATTTCGTCGAGTTTTGCCGCAAAGCGTCCCGTCGTCCTGTCCGGGTGTATGATTATGCGGCAGGAGGAATTATGCTACTGAGCGAAATTTTGAAGGGAACGGGCGCAAAGTCGCTCGACGCCGACATCGACATCAACGGGATATCTTTCAAGCCGAGCGAGACAAAGAGCGGCGACCTGTTTGTCTGTCTGCACGAAGCCGGCGCGGAGAAGGAGTGCGGCGAGGCTGTCGCGCGAGGTGCAAAAGCGATTCTTGCGCCCGTTGCGGCAGAGTGCGGCGTTCCGTGCGCGGCGGTTGAGGACATTCGCCGAGCGTTTGCGATTGCGTCGGGCAATTTTTGCGGAAACCCGGCGAAAAAGCTCAAGATTGTCACCGTCGTGGGCACCGACGGCAAGTCGACGACAGCCTATCTGATACACTGCATCTTGGAGCGGTGCGGCATGCGCTCGGCGCTGATCGGGACGATGTACAACGAGTGCGGCGGAGTGCGCTCCGCGGCGAATTTGACCACGCCCGATCCTCCCGAGCTGCATTCGCTGTTTGCGCGTTTTGCCGCCGAGGGGGCAGAGTATGTTGTCATGGAGCTGTCGGCGCACGCGATATATTACTGCAAGCTCGCCGGAGTGCGCGCGGAAGCGGCCGTTTTCACCAATTTGGGCAGAGATCACCTCGACTTTTTCGGCGACGAGGACATCTATCGCCGCACCAAGAAGAGCTGGTTCGATTTTGCCAATTGCAAGTGCGCGGTCGTCAACGCGGACGACAAGTGCGGCGCCGAGATCATCGCCGAGGGCAAGGTGCCCGCAATCAGTTACGGCTTGGACGGTCCGTGCGACGCTTTTGCGGTCAACTGCGAGCGAACGCCGCGCGGCACGTCGTTTGTCGTCAACATGATGGACGAATTGATCTATGCCGACACACGTCTGTTCGGGCGGTTCAACGTGCTGAATTGTCTTGCCGCATGCTGTGCCGCACGGCTTATGGGCGCGTCGATTGAAGGCATAGAGCTTGCGCTGGCGCAAACGGAGCCGCCTCCGGGCAGATACAACGTGATTTCGCGCGGCGGAGTCGACTTCATCATCGACTTCGCGCACACTCCCGACGGCTTGGAAAACATTCTGACCGAGGCGAGAAGAGGGACGAGAGGCAGGCTGATATGCGTTTTCGGGTGCGGCGGAGACCGCGACAGAGGCAAGCGGCCTCAAATGGGCGCGGTCGCGGCGCGGCTTGCCGACGAGGTGATTGTGACGTCCGACAATCCGCGCTTTGAGGACAGGGCGGCGATTGCCGAGGATATCGTCGCAGGGATACCGCAGGGCGCGGACGTGACGGTTATCCTCGACAGGGCGACGGCGATCAAGAGCGCGGTCGCAAGGGCGAAGTGCGGCGACGCTGTCGTCATTGCAGGCAAGGGGAGCGAGAATTACATCGACGAACTCGGCGTAAAGGTCGAATACGACGACTTTTCCGCACTCGAGGCGGCGCTCGAAGAGCGGAGGAGGGCGGGATGAGTTCGGACGCGATTTTGATTGTCGCGGCGTTGACCGCATTCGCGCTTTCCGCATTGCTGTCCGCGGCGGCGCTGCCGGTGCGCAATGCTGGGCTTTGGACTCATCGGCTTTCTCGACGACGCGATAAAGGTGCTTTTTCGGCGCAATCTCGGGCTGAAGGCATATCAAAAGATTGTCGGACAAGCCGGGGTGACGGCAATCATGGTCGCGTACGGCTATCGGCAGGGCGGCGGTACCGTCGCGCATATCCCCTTCGCCGGAATGGACGTCGATTTGGGCGTTTGGTACATTCCGCTCGCCGCGCTCGCATATTTGGGCACGGTCAATTGCGTCAATCTGACGGACGGCTTGGACGGGCTGGCGGCAGGCACGGGGACGGTATATTTCGCGGTGCTCGGGATTGTGAGTACCATGACCGCAATCGCCGGCGACGGACAGCTGGCGATGATGTCATTCGCTCTCGCAGGTGCGCTGACCGCGTTTTTGTGGTTCAATTCCAATCCGGCTCGCATGTTTATGGGGGATACGGGCTCGCTCGCGCTGGGCGGAGCGGCGGCGTCCGTCTCAATCTTGTCGCACAACATCTTTTTGATTCCTCTCGTCGGCATAATGTACGTCGTGTCCGGCATATCCGTAATAGTGCAGGTGGTGAGCTTCAAGTTGACGGGAAAGCGCGTATTTGCGATGGCGCCGTTTCATCATCATCTGGAATACAGGGGAGTCAAGGAGAGCAAGATAGTCGCCGAATACACGATTGTGACCGCGGTCGCCGGCGCGTTGGGACTGCTCTCCGCGGCGATGTGAAGGAAATGAAGAGACTTCAAAAAGAAGATGTGTCAAAGGCGTTGGGGGTGAGCGTCCCCGACGGCAAACGCGCGCTGATTGTCGGCGCAGGCAAGAGCGGAAAGGCGGCAAAGGAGCTTCTGACTTCGGTCGGAATCGAGTGCGCGCTCTACGACGACGGCGAGCACGACGAATGGGAAGACGACAGGAGCGGTCTGCGCGTGAATGAGGTTGTCGAGGGGATTGCATTCGCAATCGTGAGTCCGTCCGTTCCGAGCGCGCACCCTCTGATTGCCGAACTGAAGAGGAAAGGCATGGCGGTGTTTTCGGAGCTGGGGCTCGCCGCCGCGCTCTGTCGGGCGCGCAAGATAGCGGTCAGCGGCACAAACGGCAAGACTACGACGGTGTCGCTCATCGAACATATCCTTCGCTCCGGCGGAATCGACGCGCGCGCGGTCGGCAACATAGGCGTTCCCTTTTCGGCGGAGTGCGCGGACATGCCGAGTTACGGCGTCGCCGTCGTCGAGGTGTCGAGTTTTATGTTGGAGTCGGGCGGAATAGCCGCTGACGTCGCGGTGCTGCTCAACGTCACTCCCGATCACCTGGACAGGCACGGAGACTTCGCCGAATACGCTCGCGTCAAAGCGCGTCTGTTCGAGGCGCAGAGCGGCGGAGACAGCGCTGTCTTCAACGCGGACGACGCGATTGCGGCGGCAATTGCAGACAAAGTGAAGTCCAAGGCGTACTTCTTTTCGACGCGCGGAAAGTGCAGGGGCGCGTTTGTCGACGGCGCGGATATCTGTTTCGACTTCGGCGACGGGGCAAGGCGCGTATGCGGCCGCGATTGCGTCAAACTTGTCGGCGAGCAAAATCTCTCCGACTGTCTCGCGGCGGTCGCGGCATGCAAGCTTTTCGGCGTCGGCGACGAAGCGATTGCGCGAGGGCTGGAGAGCTTCCACGCGCCCAAATATCGGCTGGAATATCTGTGCGACTATCGCAACACCTCAATCTTCAACGACTCCAAGTCCACAAACATCGATTGCACAATAAGCGCGTGCGAGGCGATGAAGGGGACGACCTGTCTCATCGTCGGCGGATATGACAAAAAGCTGTCCTATCACAACTTCTTTTCGCGTCTGCCCGGCGGAGTGAAGTATGTCGTCTGCTGCGGCGACAACAGCTCGCGGATTATAGAGTGTGCGCCCGAGAACGGCGACTTCGAAATCTATCGGACCGCGACGCTTGAGAGGGCGGTGATGCTCGGACTGTCGTTCGACGTCGACAATCTGTTGTTTTCCCCGTCGACATCGAGTTACGACCGCTACCGCAACTTCGAGGAGAGGGGGCGGCACTTCGAACAGGCGGTGAGGACATTTTGCGCCTGAAAAGTAGTCGCGCGTTCGGATGCGCTCCGCTTGTCGCGATTGCGGTCGGGCTGTCGCTATTCGGGCTGTTGATGCAATATTCGGCAAGCTCGTATGCAGCATTTACGCGCACGGGCGACGAATTTTTCTTTGTCAAAAAGCAGGCGGTCGCAATGGTCGCGGCTTTTTGCTGCATGCTGTTTTTCTCTCGCGTCGACGCGCGAATCCTCGCCAAGATATCGCCGGTGCTGCTTGTCGTCTCAATCGCCGCGCTTGCCGCGCTGTTCATCCCGGGACTCGGAGTGGAGATGTACGGGGCGACGCGTTGGCTCAACTTGGGTTTCGCAACCGTCCAGCCGTCCGAATTTGCAAAATTCGCGCTGGTACTGTTCATCTCCGCGACGCTGACCAAAGACAGGGAGATAGGAAAGGGCGCGTTCTTTTTGTGCGCGTTCGCCGCGATATCCGTGTGCGTGCTCATCATGCTCGAGCCCAACATGTCGATAGCCGTTTTGGTCGCCCTTGTCGCGGTGTTCATGATGTTCGTATGCGGAGTCAAGCTCAAGTGGTTTGCCGCACTGTCGGTGCCGGCAATCGCCGCTGCCGTCTTGCTCATCGTCGCCGAGCCGTACAGGCTGAAGCGGCTTTTGGCGTTTCTCGATCCGTGGGCGTCGCCGCTCGGCGAGGGCTACCAGCTGATACAGTCCTATTATGCGCTCGGTTCGGGCGGAATTTTCGGAGTGGGGCTGTTCAACAGTCGGCAAAAATATCTCTTTCTGCCGTTTGCGGAGAGCGACTTCGTGTTCGCGGTGGTGGGGGAAGAGCTGGGATTTTTGGGTTGCGCTGCGGTGCTGGCGGCATTTTGCGCGCTGATATATTTCGGCTTTCGCACCGCGGCGGAGTCGGAGGACGTCTTTTCGGCGTACGCCGCCGCAGGGATAACGTCGGTCATTGCCTTTCAG
>CABKMX010000054.1 GCA_902373595.1 uncultured Christensenellaceae bacterium | reverse complement strand
GGGCGACCCTGCAATGACCGCGCCCTGAACGCCGTTGCCGGTGACCATACCGTCGCGCCAAAGGCTGCGGTTGCCGTGCGAAGGCGAACCGAGCTGAGTGTACTTGTAAGAATATGACGACGTGGCGTTCGGCTCAAATCTCTTTTCCAAAAACGACGAATCGAACTCCTCTTTGTCTCTGCAGCCGGCGGCGGCGAAACACACCGCACACAACGTCAACGCGATCAAGACGACCGCCAAAAATTTTTTGCTCATAATTCCCTCATCAAGCGTAACTCAACACGCGATTATCTTTGCTTTTATGATACCATATCCCACGCGCTTCGGTCAAGCGCCGCGCATATGCTCGCGCGCATATAAAAAGCGCGCCCGAAGGCGCGCCCTTGAAAGGTCTTTGTTCAAAGTTTGTCCGCGACGTCGAGAAGCAGCCTTTCCGTCTTTTCCCATCCGAGACACGGGTCGGTGACCGACTTGCCGTACTCGCATCCTGTGACCGGCTGGGCGCCGTCCTCGATGTAGCTCTCGATGAGAAAGCCGCGGACATAGCGGCGTATGCGGTCGTTGTGGCGTATGTTGTCGACGACCTCTTTGACGATGCGGATCTGTTCGATGTAATTCTTGCCGCTGTTGCTGTGGTTGGTGTCGACGATGACCGCAGGATTTTTCAGCCCCTGCTTTTCGTACATATCGATGAACCGCATCAGATCCTCGTAGTGATAGTTGGGGATGTTGTTGCCGTACACGTCCACGCTGCCGCGCAATATCGCGTGCGCGTAGGGGTTGCCATCGGTGCGCACTTGACAGGTGCGGTACTTGAACTCGTTGGCTATCTGCGCCGCATAGATCGAGTTGAGTGTGACGGGAAAGCTGCCGTTCATCGGATTCTTTATCCCGCAGGGGATGTCCACGCCGCTCGCGACAAGCCTGTGCTGCTGGTCTTCGGACGAACGCGCGCCGACCGCGACATAGGTCAAGAGGTCGTCGAGATAGACGTGATTCTCGGGATAGAGCATCTCGTCGGCGGCGGAAAGCCCGCTCTCCGCGATCGCCCTCAAATGCATCTTGCGAAGCGCGATTATGCCCGCTTGAATGTCCGTCTCGTCCTTGTGCGGATCGGGATTGTGCAATATCCCCTTGTAGCCCTCGCCCTTGGTACGCGGCTTGTTGGTGTATATGCGCGGGATGACAAAGATCTTGTCCTTGATCTTTTCGGCAAGCCCGGCAAGGCGGTACACATAGTCGCAGACCGCCGGCTCGTTGTCCGCCGAACACGGTCCGACGATGACCATCAGCCTCTTGTCGTCGCCGCGCAAGATCGCCTTCGCCTCTTCGTCGCGGCGCGCCTTGATCGCGGCGATCTGCGGCGTGACGGGCTCGAGCTGCTTGATCTCCTCGGACGACATGATCTGTTTGACCTTGACGAACATATCACGCCTCCGCTTCGTAACCTGCGTCCTCGATCGCCTTGACTATGTCGGCGAGAGCGACCTCTCCGCTCAATGTGACGACGGCAGAGGCGGCGTCCTTGTCCGCCTTGCAATCCGCGACGCCGGGCAAAGCCTTGACGGCGTCCGCGACGTGCTTTTCGCAATGGGCGCACATCATGCCCTTGACCTTGATCGTAACTGTTTTCATCTCTTCCTCCTCCGCGACCGGGCAGGCGTTGCAGGCGCATGCGGCGCGGTTTTCCGTATCTTTGATTATAATCGATTCGCGCGCGTTTTTCAACCGTTTGGGCTTGAACAAACTCAATCTCAGCGCATTGAGCACGACGCTGACCGACGACAGACTCATCGCAAGCGCCGCAATCATCGGATCGAGCAGCGGTCCGCCCAGCGCATAGACGACGCCGGCGGCGAACGGTATGCCCAAGATGTTGTAGATGAACGCCCAAAACAGGTTCTCCTTGATGTTGCGCACGGTCGCCCTGCCGAGCTCGATCGCATACGCCGCGCCGCAGACGTCGCCGCCGACAAGCACTACGTCCGCGCTCTCGACCGCGATGTCGCTGCCCTCGCCTATCGCTATGCCCACGTCCGCACTCGTCAACGCCGGCGCGTCGTTGATGCCGTCGCCGACCATCGCGACCTTTGCGCCGCCCTTTATCAACTCGGTTACCTTGTCCGCCTTGTCGCCGGGCAGCACCTCGGCGATCGTCTCGTCAATCCCCGCCTCTCGCGCGATCGCTCTCGCCGTCGCGGCGTTGTCGCCGGTCAGCATGATTGACTTGATGTGCCCGGCGTGCAAGTCCTCGATCAATTCCTTTGCGCCTCTCTTCAAGCCGTCCGCGAGCGATATGACGCCGATTGCCTTTCCGTCGTATGCGGCGGCGACCACACTCGCTCCGTCCGCGTAGGCGCGCTCCAAAGCCGCCTTTATCGGCGCGACGTCCACGCCCTCTCTCTCCAAAAACGCCTGCTTGCCGCAAATCAACGTCTTGCCGTCCACGACAGCCCTCATGCCGTGTCCGCCGACATTCTCCGCGCTGTCCGCGACGCGCACTTTCGCACCGCTCGAGTCCGCGTATTCGGTCACCGCCCTGGCAAGCGGATGAACGCTCAAACGCTCGGCTGACGCACACAGGCTCAAAAATTCGCTCTCGTCGCCGACGGCGAAAACCTCTTTGATTTTGGGTATGCCTTCGGTCACCGTACCCGTCTTGTCGAGCACGACGGTGTCGATGTGGGCGCACCTCTCGAGCGCCTCCGCACTCTTGAACAATATGCCTATCTTCGCGCCGGCGCCGCTGCCGGTGATGATTGCCGTCGGAGTCGCAAGTCCGAGCGCGCACGGGCACGCGATCGTCAATACGGAAACGAACACCTTGATGACGAACGCGCTGTCCTCGCCGACCGCCGCCCACACTATCGCCGCGAGCACCGCGACCGCCATGACGGACGGGACAAAGACCTTGCTGACCTTGTCTGCGAGTTTGGCGATGGGCGCCTTGCTGTTCTGCGCGCTCTCGACCAGCTTGATGATCTTGCTGAGCATCGTGTCCGCCCCGACCGACGTCGCGCGGAATTTGAGCGTGCCGTCCCCGTTTACGGTGCCGCCTATCACGCGGTCGCCGACCGTCTTGTCGACGGGCAAGCTCTCGCCTGTCAGCATGCTCTCCTGCACCGCGCTCTCGCCCTCTATGACCTCGCCGTCGCAGCAAAAGCTCTCGCCCGCCCTGACCAGCACGATGTCGCCTGCGACGACCTCCTGCGCGTCCACCTTGACGAACTCGCCGTCCCGTAGCACCGTCGCCTCTTTTGGCGCGAGCATTGTCAATTTGGAGATCGCCTCGCCCGTCTTGGCGAGCGCGCGGTGTTCGAGATATTTGCCCAGCGAGATCAGCGCGAGTATCACCGCCGCCGACTCGAAATAGAGGTTGTGCACCGCGTGCGCGTCGCCCGTGCAGACGAGCACAAAGCCGTATATGCTGTACGCAAACGCCGCGGTCGTGCTGAGCGCGACGAGCGAATCCATGTTGGGGTCGAGACGGAACAGATTGCGATATCCGCGGAAATAGATTTGATAGCTGACCGCCATCACGGGCACGCAAAGGCAGATCTGCACGATTGCGAACACGACCGGATTGCCGTCCGGCGAGATCGCGTCCGGATAGGGCACGCCGATCATAGGCAGCATCGCCCAAAGCAACAATGTGAGTCCCAGGACGATGCGGACGATCGCGAACACAAGGTCGCGGTCGACCTTGACCGCCGCCCTCTTTTCCTCGGCAAACTCGGCGGCATATCCCGCCTTTTGGACCGCTTGCGCAAGTGCGGCGACATCCACCTTGGACTCGTCGTACTCGACGACCGCCTTGCCGCTGGCAAAGTTGACGTCCGCCCTGCTCACCCCGTCGAGTTTGAGCAACGCGCGCTGACAGCTCGCGCTGCACACGACGCAGCTCATGCCCTTGATGTTGAAAATTATGCTCTTCATACAATCCCTATCAAAATAGTAGACTTTGTTTGCTTATATGATATCACTCGGCTGCGTCTTTGTCAAGGATTTACCCCGGGCGACGACTACATACACTCCTCTTTCGTACATTTCCATCGCCGCTTTGACGCGAGGCGTCGCGGCGGCGTTCGATCGCCTCTCTTCCGCCCGCCGGGCACGAAAAAACCGCCGTGTCGCCACGGCGGTCTTTCGGAAAACGTCAATCTATGTTCGGCACCGCGAACTCCTCGCCCTCTTCGGGATAGACAAAGTCTATGACGAGATGGGTGTTGTCGAACACGTCCGCTTTGAGCTCGAGCGTGATGTCGATCGCGTTCTTTTCGGTGTAGTAAGGCATGATGCGCTCGGTGTAGAAGTCGATCTGCTCAAGCCTCTTGTGCTTGTTGTTGTAGTCGTAGGTATAGCGAGCGGTGTCCATCGCGCCGATCTTGTTCCAATCGTAGATGATGTCTTCGCCGAAGCCTTCCCAATAGTCGCCCTTTTCCGCGATGCGGAGCGAATCGTCAAAGTAGGCATTCAGCTCGCTCTGCCAGATCCAAAGCTCCTCGTCGAGCGCGGACAGATACTCCTGCACCGCCGCCGGATCTGAGGTGGTCGGCACCGTGGGAGCGTCAAACTCGGGCGTCGTCTCGGGCAAGCCGTACACCGTCCTGTACTGCGCCTGCATGACGTGGGTGTAGATCTTGTTGCCGTCGGAGAAGCCGACCAGATCGTCCGAGCTGAACTCGGCGTCGTGCACGCCGTATTGCTCGAGCAGCTCAATGCCGTCGGCGATGAGACCGACCGAAGCCGTCTCGCCGTTGACGCTCATGACAGTCGCGCCGTCCTTGGTGCGCACCTCGGTCACGGTCACGCCGTCGATGGTCGCCTTGATCGTGTCGTATCTGTACTTGTTCGCGTCGCTCTCAGCCGCGCTCGTCTCGAGTTCGGCGAGCTTTTCGGAGTCTTCGAGCGCCGCGCGGAAGTCTTCATAGAAGTTCTCCCATACGGGCGCGTACACCGTCATCTCGATGTAGAAGTCGCCGCTGTTGTTCTGGTAGTACTTGACGGTCGCGTATTGGTCGTACCAACCGTTGGACTCCATGCCGAGCGCGTCGATCGCCTCCTGCTCCTCGCTCTTGTTGCCGAACAGATCTTCGATGAAGTTGTTGTCGGGAGCGTAGGAGTCGTACAGCTTGTTGTACGCCTTCTCGAACTGATCCCAGCCCTTGTTCTCGGTCGTGCCGCGATCCATCGCCGCGTTGAAGTGACGTTCGATCGAGAACTCAGAGGAGAATTGCGCCTCTTTGAGGTTGGCGAGGATGCCGACGTACTTGGTGTTAAATTCCTCAACGCCGTCTTTGATCTCGGTGAAGAACTCCTCTTCGCTCTGCGAGCAGCCTGCGAACATCGTCGCCAAAATGCACACGGTCATGACCGTCGCTATGATGATGAGAATTTTCTTTTTCATCGCTCAGTCCTCCGCTCCGTCGATATGCACGGTGTCCATAGCCACCGCCTCTTTTGTCTCGGTGACGATGTCGCCGTCGATGACGACCTTGCCGTCCTCCGTGACAGCCTCGCCTTCGGCGGGCGCTTCGCCCTGCTCGGCGGCGAGTTTAGCCTCGTATTCCGCCTTGCGCTTGTGCGCGAGACGCACCTCGATCTCCGCCATCTTCTTGCCCGACAGGTTGTAGAACAGCATCGGGACGATGGAGACGAGGTTGGTGATCGCCGGAATGATCGTGAAGATCATAAAGATGCCCATCTTGGTGAACTCCGTCTGCGCCGGGGTGTGGTCGTTGAGGAACGACAGCGGCTGCGAGAACAGGAAGAACGCGAGCAGCCACGACAGGAAGTAGTCCTTGAAGCCGGACGAGACCTTGGAACGAAGGCTCATAAGCGAGAAGGTGATGCCCTCCAATCTCTCGCCCGTCTTGTCTTCCCAATAGTCGAGCGTGTCGGTCGCCATCAAGTGCGGCACGACGTTGAGCACGCCGACCGGCAGCATCGCGACAAACATCAACGCGGCAATCAGGATGAAGTTGGTGCCGCCCATCAAGTAGATGAAGAAGATGATCGCAAGCGCCGCCGAGTGCCAAATCGTCGCGAAGATGAACAGCTTTTTGGAATCCATCATCCGCTTCAGCCTGGGCGCGAACATCATACCTATCATCGACGCGATCGCACCGGGCAGAGCGAACGCGATCTGAAGCGAGCCGTCGTTGTAGATGTATGCGACGACATACATGATCGCGGCGCTGACCAGGTTGCGGAAGAACGTCAACAGGTTGGACAGGATCAGCAACAGGAACGGCTTGTTCTTGAACATATACTTGAAGCCTTCGAGCAGACTCGGGGTCGTCTCGGTGGGTTCGCACCTCTCCTTGACCCTGACGCCGCCCAGCACCATGAACAGAGGTCCGAGGATGCCGATGATGATCGCGGTGACCATATAGGTGTTGGTGTAGTCGTCGTTGCTGATGAGCAAGCCGATCGAGATGAGCACCAGCGCGGACTGCTCGCCGATCGAGCCGAGGATACGGCTGACCGAGATCATCTTGGAGCGCTCGTCCATGTTGGGCGACGCGACCGCGGGGATGCCGTCGAGCGGAACGCCGACGATGGTACCGGTGATGTCATACAGTATGTAGGTGATGTACATCCATGCGATCTTGCCGCCGCTCGAGAAGCTCGTGACCGGCAGGAAGAGCATGATCGTGACTATCGCCCACGGTATAGCACCGAATAAGAGGTAGGGTCTCATCTTGCCCCAACGGGTACGCGTCTTGTCGACGATCATGCCCATGACGGGGTCGTTGAGGCCGTCAAAGATCTTCGTGATCAGGAACATCAAGCCGACGTCCGTCGGAGAGATGCCCACGCAGACCGTGAAGAAGAACAGCAGGTAGCCCTGAACGAGACCGGTGACCGCGCTGCTTGCGAATCTCGCGAGCGCGAACAGCACATAGTCCTTTGTCGTCAGGAACTTTTGGTTGATCAGCTTGCTGT
>CABKMX010000053.1 GCA_902373595.1 uncultured Christensenellaceae bacterium | reverse complement strand
GTCTCCAACTACACCCCCTATGACGGAGACGCGGCGTTCCTCAAAGGAGCGACCGAAAGGACAAAGAAAATTTCCGCCAAGCTCAACGCTTTGCTCGTCGAGGAGGCGAAAAAGGGCGTGCTCGACGTCGACACCGAAAACGTGTCGTCCATCCTGACCTACGCCCCCGGCTATGTCGACAAGGACCTCGATATCATCGTCGGCTTGCAGACGGACGCGCCTCTCAAGAGGGCGGTCAATCCCTTTGCCGGCATAAGAATGTGCGAGAAGGCGTGCGACGCGTACGGCTACAAGATGTCCGACAAGGTCAGGACGGAGTTCAAATACCGCACGACGCACAACGACGGCGTGTTCAGAGTCTACACCGAAGAGATGCGCGCAGCGCGTCACGTCGGCGTAATCACCGGTCTGCCCGACGCCTATGCGCGCGGCAGAATCATCGGCGACTACCGCCGCATCGCGCTGTACGGCATGGACTATCTGATCGAGTGCAAAAAGCGCGACAAGCGCGAATACGGAATGAAGGATATGAGCGAGGAGAATATCCGCCAGCTCGAAGAGCTGTCCAAACAGCTCGACTTCATGGAACAGCTCAAGACGATGGCGGCGCAGTACGGCTGCGACATTTCCCGTCCGGCACGCAACGCCAAAGAGGCAGTGCAGTGGCTGTATTTCGGCTATCTCGGCGCGGTCAAGGAACAGAACGGCGCGGCAAATTCCATCGGCAGGATCACGACCTTCCTCGACATCTATTTCGAGAGAGACATCAAGGCGGGGCTTTTGGACGAGTCCGCCGCGCAGGAGATCATCGACGACCTCGTCGTCAAATTGCGCCTTGTGCGCCACCTGCGTACGCCCGAGTACAACGACCTGTTCGCAGGCGATCCGACTTGGGTCACGACGTCCGAGGGCGGCGTGTGCGAGGACGGCAGATCGATGGTCACCAAGACGTCCTTCCGCATCTTGCAGACGCTCTACAATCTCGGCAGCAGCGCCGAGCCCAACATCACCATTCTGTGGGCGCAGAGCCTGCCGCAGGGCTTCAAGGACTTCTGCGCAAAGGTCTCGATCGACACCGACTCCATTCAGTACGAGAACGACGACGTCATGCGCCCGATCTACGGCGACGACTATGCGATTGCTTGCTGCGTCTCCGCGATGAGAGTGGGCAAACAGATGCAGTTCTTCGGCGCGAGATGCAACCTCGCCAAAGTCCTCCTGATGGCGCTCAACGGCGGCAAGGACGAGATCTACGGCATCCAGGTCGCGCCCGAAGGCCCCGTGTTCGACGAGGGCGTGCTCGACTACCACAAAGTGCTGGAGGCGTACAAGCAATATATGAGCTGGATGGCGAAGCTGTATGTCAACACGCTCAACGTCATCCACTATATGCACGACAAATATGCGTACGAGCGCTTGATGATGAGCCTCCACGACACCGACGTCGACAGATTGATGGCGTTCGGCATCTGCGGACTCAGCGTGCTCGCGGACAGCCTCAGCGCAATCAAGTACGCCAAGGTCACCGCAATCAAGGACGAGAGGGGATTGATCACCGACTTCAAGACGGAGGGCGACTTCCCCAAATACGGCAACGACGACGACAGGGTCGACAGCATCGCAAAGTGGATTGTCGAGAGCTTCTTCGAAGAGCTCAAAAAGACCCCGACCTATCGCCATGCAAAGCACACGCTGTCCATTTTGACGATCACATCCAACGTCGTCTACGGCAAGAAGACGGGCTCTACGCCCGACGGACGTAAGCGCGGCGAGCCGTTCGCTCCCGGCGCGAATCCGATGCACGGCAGAGACTGCGAGGGCGCGCTCGCGTCACTCAACTCGGTCGCGAAGCTGCCGTACAGCTGCTGCCGCGACGGCATTTCCAATACCTTCTCGATCACGCCCGACACCCTCGGCGAGAACGAGGACGACAGAGTGAGCAAGCTGACCGCGATGTTGGACGGCTACTTCATCCAAGACGCGCACCACCTCAACGTCAACGTGCTCAACAGACAAAAGCTCATCGACGCGATGAACGACCCGACGCTCTATCCCAACTTGACAATCAGAGTGAGCGGCTATGCGGTCAACTTCAACAAGCTGAACAAGAATCAGCAACAGGAAGTCATCAACCGCACCTTCCACGAAAAGTTCTGATGAACGGACCTCGCAGGGGCAACATCCATTCCGTCGAGAGCCTCGCCGCCCTCGACGGAAAGGGGATACGCTACGAGGTCTTTTTTATGGGCTGTCCCTTTCGCTGCGCCTATTGCCACAACCCCGACACGTGGGAGGGCGAAGGGGCGATGCGCCCGACCGCGGACGAGCTCGCCGCCAAGATTGCGCGCTACAAGCCCTATTTCGGCAAGGAGGGCGGCGTGACGCTCAGCGGCGGTGAAGTCCTCACGCAGAGCGAGTTTGCCTGCGAATTGACGGAGAAACTGCACGAGAAGGGCATCGATGTCGCGCTGGATACTTGCGGCGGAGTGCCGCTCACCGACAGCGTAAAGCGCGCCCTCGCCTCTGCCGATATGGTCATCCTTGACCTCAAATTTTACGACGAAGAGGGCTATCGCAGATATTGCCGCGGCGACTTTCGCGCGGTGATGAATACGCTCGACTTTCTCGAAGAGAGGAGCGCATATGTCTGGCTCCGCACCGTCATCGTCCCCGGCGTCAACGACAGCGAGGAAGAGGTGGCAAAGTATGCGGCAATCGTCAATCGGTACAAGTGCGTGAGGCGGTGGCAGCTGCTCGCGTTCCATACGATGGGATTCTCTAAGTACGAAAGAATGGGGATTCCCAACCCCCTCAAAGACACGCCCGCGCTGTCAAAGGACAGGCTAGCGCAACTGCAAGAGTTCGCGGACAAATGCACAGGTGAGTTATGAACAGAAGACAAAAGGCATACGACTATTTCAAAAAGGGCTACGGCTGCGCGCCGGCGGTGCTGATGGCTTTCGAGGATGTGCTTCCTCTCGACCGCGCGACATTGGAGTCCGTCGCGGTGTCGTTCGGCTGCGGCTTCGGCTTTACGCGCAACCTCTGCGGCGCGGTATCGGCGATGGGCATGGTGCTGGGGCTTGTCAGAAGGAGAGAGGACGGCATGCCGATCGACAAGACGGAAGTGTACCGCGTAATCTCCGAACTCGACGGCAAGTTCAAGGCGCTCAACGGCGGCACGGACAATTGCCCCGAGCTGCTCAAAAAGGTCAAAGAATTGACGGAAGGATATGTCCCCGACGTGCCGTCGCCGGCAGCGGACGGCATAAGACCGTGCATAAAATATGTACTCGATTCGGTCTCGCTGATCGAAGAGGAATTGAAAAGAGAGGGCTTGATCGACTGAAAAGGAGATGTTCACGACCGCCGCGAGCAAAGACGCTCGCGGCAATTTTTTTGGTGCCCGTGTGCGTTATCGCCGCTTTGTCAAGAAAGCCGATTTTGCGCATACTTGATATGTGAAGGTGTTGAGATATGTTTTGAAGTCAATCGGCAACCTCTATTGGAAGCTGTTCGGAGGGGTTGCGCTGTGTCTGATTTGGTTTGCGCTGGGTGTCGCCGCCGCGCTGACCGTGGTCGGCGCGCCGCTTGCCGTCTCCTTCTTCAAAATAGGGCGATTCGTCTACAAGCCTTTCGGCAAAAAGGTGACGCTAGTCCCCTCAGCGCCCGTGGCCGGGACGCTTTGGGCGGCGACGGGAGGGGTCGCGGTCGGGGTGTTTTCGATGATTTTTGCTCTGTTGTCCGCGGCGACCGTGGTCGCGCTTCCGATTGCCTTTCAATGGCTCAAGGTCGCCGTTGCGTCCGTGTTTCCTTTCTCCGTCTCAATAAACCGCTCTTAGCTATTGCATGCGCGCGCATTAGGTGGTATAATATCTTTGAGACTAAAGACGGAGGCTGACATGCTTTACAGATTCTCACACGACAAGTTCAACGATCCTCAAGTGTTCGAGGACAACAGACTTCATCCGAGGTCGTACTTCATCCCGTTCGCGTCGCGCGCCGAATGCGACGGCTGCGACTATCTCAACGAGAGATATTCTTCGTCATGCGTGATGCCGCTCGGCGGAGAGTGGGACTTTTTGTACTACGCCAAGATCGGCGACATGCCGACCAAGATGGACTTTTACGACGTCAAAGGGGACAAGGTCGAGGTGCCGTCGTGCTGGCAGTTCACCGGCTATGAAAAGCCTTATTACGTCAACATCCGCTATCAGTTCGACTACAAGTTCCCCTATGTCCCGGCGGACGAGAGCACCGTGGGCAAAAATATGCCGACCAACGACAACAAGGTTCACCGCGTGTTCAACAGCTTGGGCGTGTATCGCCGCAAGTTCACCGCAAGGCGCGGCTTCAAAAACTTCTTGACCTTTCTCGGCGCCGCGTCATGCGTGCAGGTCTACCTCAACGGCATGTACATAGGCTACGGCGAGGGGAGCCACAACACCTCCGAATTCGACGTCACGCAGTTCATGCTCGACGGCGAGAACGAGCTGGTCGTGCTCGTCTACAAGTGGTGCAGCGGCTCCTATCTCGAGACCCAGGACATGTTCCGCAACAACGGCATCTTCCGCGACGTCTACCTGACCACGCACGACGGCGCGTACATCTGGGACGTCAAGACGAACGTAAAGCGTATAGGCGCGACGCGTTGGAGATTGGACGCATACGCGGACGTGAGAGGAGAGAATACCTCTCTCGAATATGTGCTCGAGCGTAAGGGCGAGGTCGTTGCCACCGTCAAAGCAAGGGCGGGGAAGTGCGCAATCGAGCTCGATCAGCCCGATTTGTGGTCGGCGGAAATTCCCGACCTGTATCTGCTTTACGTCATATTGCGCAAAGGGTCCAAGGTCGTCGAGTGCATACGTCAAGAGGTCGGTTTTTGCGAGGTTGCAATTGAGGGCAACGTCTTCCTCTTCAACGGGCGCAAGATCAAGTTCAAGGGCGTCAACCATCATGATACCAATGAGAGCAAAGGCTATGTGATGAGCGCGTTCGACTATCTCAAAGACGCGATGTTGATGAAGGAATACAATGTCAATGCGGTGCGCACTTCGCACTATCCGCCCGACCCGGTGTTCCTCAAGATTGCCAACTATCTCGGACTCTATGTCGTCGACGAGGCGGACATCGAAACGCACGGCGCGGGCGCGCGCAAAAATCGCTATACGCCCAACGCGATAAGCAATCACACCGCATGGAAGAAGTTCTATTGGGACAGGGTGGAGCGCATGTACGAGCGCGACAAGAACAATCCCTGCGTCGTGATGTGGTCGCTCGGCAACGAGTCGGGCGGCTGGCGCAACCAAGACTATTGCTACGCGCGTCTCAAAGAGCTCACGTCCATACCCGTGCACTATGAGGGCGTCGTGCGCACGCCGAGGTTCGCCTATGACGTCATCTCGGAGATGTATCCGACGACCAAGTTCGTCGACAAATATGCGGACGGCAACGCCGCCGCGAGATTTTATACAAAACCCTACTTCATGTGCGAATATGCGCACGCGATGGGCGTCGGTCCCGGTTCGCTCGAACGCTATTGGCAGGCGATTTACCGCTGCGACAGCGCGATGGGCGGCTGCATTTGGGAGTGGTGCGACCACGCGGTCAAACATCCGGACGGCACCTATACCTACGGCGGCGACCACGGCGAATACAACCATGACGGCAACTTCTGCGTGGACGGCTTGTTCTTCCCGAACAGAGAGCCGCATACCGGCGCGAGATTGATGCAGGCGGTGTACCGCCCCGTTCGCGCGACATATGTGTCGTCCAACAGATATGCTTTGACCAACACCAACCGCTTTGCCGACACGTCATATCTTGACATAAGCTGGCAATATTCCGTCGACGGAGAGCCTCTCGAAAAGGGCAAAATCGACAAGGTGATTGCGCCGTGCGAGACGGAGGAATTCGAGCTCAGACACCGCGCGATAGACACGACGAAAGACTGCTATATCACCTTCACCTACACGGACAAGGGCACCGGCAAAGTCGTCGCAAAAGAGCAGATTATGATGTGTCAAAGCATGATGCAATTGCGCAAACCGACCGAAAAAGAGGATCTCGCGTTCATTGAAGGGCAGGATGATATAAGTGTTGTAACAAACACGGGCAGGATAAAAATCAACAAGCAAGACGGTTCGCTCGACAGCTGGACAATAGGCGGCGTCGAGCTGATCAACCGCAACGCCGAGCAAAAGGGATTCCGCATTTCGCTGTACGGCGCGCCCATTGACAACTATATGTATGTCGACAGGCATTGGAAGAGGGACGGCTTTGACAGGGTCGAATGCAAATACCTCGGCATGGACAGCGAGAAGAGCTTCGGCAAGGTCGTGATTGCCTGTCACTACGACGTGTTGCTCGGCGGCAAAAAGGGCTTCGATTTCGTCCTTCAATACACGGTGCATGCGGACAGCTCCGTCGACGTCAAGACGCTGCTGGAGCCGACGCGCTCGTTCGATCTGCCCAAGTTCGGATTGACGCTCGAGATGCCTTCGTGCTTTGACAAGGTGCGGTACTACGGCAGAGGCGCCGGCGAAAACTATCCCGACATGAAGGAGCACGCCATGCTCGGCATATACACCGCGTCCGTCACAAAGATGTATGAGAACTACATCAAGCCGCAGGAGAGCGGCAGCCGCGGCGATACGCGTTGGGCGGAAGTCGTCGACGAATCGGGAGCCGGGCTCAGATTCATCGCCGAGGAAAAACCGATTGCGTTCTATGCGGTGCCGTACAACTTCAAGGGCATTTACGGCGCGAAGCACAGGGGCGACATCAACTTTTCGGGGACGACGTGCGTGCACATAGATACGTTCGTGCGCGGCATCGGAAGCAACAGCTGCGGTCCCGACGCGCGTCCCGAATTCAGACATGAAGGCAAGGACAGCCTGACATATGCGTTCAGGGTCTGTCCCATCGCTCCGAGCAAGTCGGCAGAGTAAAATCCCATCGCCGCACCCACGCGCCTATCTATATATAATATAGGCGCGCGGGCGCGCGTAATATTTTTAAATAAAATTAAAAATATTATTGAAATACGCTTCGGACTGTGCTATAATATAGAAAAAGGTCGCCGCGCGCGACGGGAGGAGAATTTATATGCCGAGAGAATTCGAATACGAAGTCGTCAAGACTTACGGCAGCCTGTCCGAGTCGGACA
>CABKMX010000052.1 GCA_902373595.1 uncultured Christensenellaceae bacterium | reverse complement strand
GTAGTGATGCGCTGTTGCCCATCGATTATCAAACACTTCTGGATTTTATTTTCCTCACCTTGATCTACATAAACGATTGAGCCAAGAAAATGAAAGCGGTCACGTTTATTTGCTTCCAAAATATCTTCGAACAATTTCTTGCAATGTGATTTTTCCCAATCATAATTGCGTTGATAGACGGGGATGACGAATTGGCGTTGATTTTTCTCGATAAGTTCACCAAGAACACGATATTTATCTACTCTCATATCAGACTCCTTATGATGTTATCAAAACAAGTATATCATATCTAAAGCTTAAAGTATATCAAATACAAGACCAACGGATAGCCAAATAAACTATATTTGGAGTATATCTTAACAAAGTCCGGTATACATCTACAAACATTACAGCAAATCAAGGTTTTCATTGCGAAAGGATCATTTTTTCCGCAAAAGCTCTTTCCAACTTAAACACAGTATAAACACATGGTTTGTCTATTTTTTATGACAAGTATTTTGCGTGTTAGGTTATGCCAAATTCACAAAAATCTACCACTTCCTTGAAAGCGCATTGACGAATAGCACGGATGTAAAGGAAGCCCAACTATTAAAGTGTGCCAAATAAGGAGACGGCATGTTTATCAATTTAAGAATTTTGACCAAGTTGTTCGCCGCGACACATTCGGTGCATTGAGACTTGTGGCACAAAAATTCTTTAGCTATCGCTTTGCAAAGGAGTACGGATATGCTATCATAGACATAGAGGTGAGTTATGTTCAGATACGGATATGACGAGAATTTTGACGGCTATGTGATTGCCGACTATACATACCGCAAGGGCGAGAACTTTGACGTCACGATACCCGCAATGCACAAAGGCAAGCCGGTGGTTGCGATCGATTACGGTGCATTTGTGGACAGTGATGTGCGTTCGGTGACGGTGCCGAGGGGAGTGAAACAGATCGGCTCGATGGCGTTTGCCGGTTGCGCAAAGCTGGAAGAGGTCGTGTTGTCCGACACCGTCGAATATATCGGGTCCGAGACGTTCTTTTATGACGATGAAGGGAATTATCCGGCGTTGAATAGTTTTGGCGGAGGGTATTACGCCGGCACGGCGGACGAACCGCTTTATGCGTTGATCAAAGCTAGCGATGACTATGACGGCGAATTCGTTGTGCCCGACGGCACGCGAGTGATTGCCGAAAACGCATTTACGCGCAGCAGAGTGACAAAAGTCAAAATATCCGCAACCGTCGCATGCGTAGGCGAGTTTGCGTTTTTCCGTTGCGACGGCTTGCGCAAAATCGTTGTCGACGAGAAAAACGCCGTATACCGTTCGGACGGCGGCTGTTTAATCGAGCGCGACGGGGATATATTGATTGCCGGCGGCAGTGACAGCGTCATACCGAGCGGAGTGCGAAAGATAGGCGAATTTGCATTTGCCAACACCGGGCTTGAACGCGCATTGATTCCGGACGGTGTGACGTCGATCGGCGCGCTTGCCTTTAATCAATGCGAGAAGCTGAAAGAGGTACGACTGCCCGATTCGCTCGAAAGCTTGGACGGAGTGGCGTTTGCGAATTGCGACGCCTTGCGCGGCAACGAGAAGGACGGGATATTGTATTTGGGCAACGAAAAGCATCCCCGTCTTGCCGCGATTGCAATCGTCAACGAAAGCGAAAAACGTATTATAATCGACACGGGTGCCAAATTTATCTGTTCGCTCAACGGAGACAAGTCTTGTCTGGAAGAGGCGGTCATTCCAAATTCGGTGATTGAAATAGGGGACGGAGCATTCTCAAATTCCGCACTCAAGGCGGTGACAATTCCGGACTCGGTCAAGCGGATAGGCGTGTTTGCGTTCGACCATTGCGGCAAGTTGACGAGCGTGTCTTTCGGCAACGGCGTCGAAGAGATAGGCGCGAGCGCGTTTTCGGGATGCGAAGCGTTGACGAGCGTCGTCATTCCGGAGAGCGTAAAGAAGTTGGGGCAGCAGGCGTTTTTCGCCTGCAAGTCGTTGCGGCGCGTAGAGATAGGCGGCGGAATCGAGAACATATCCGGCGGCACGTTTGCGTTTTGCCCCGCGTTGAGCGAGGTGGTGATTCGCGAAGGAGTGAAGAGGATAGAGAGCACGGCGTTCACGTTTTGCAACGAGTTGGCAAAGGTGACTTTGCCGTCCACCGTCGTCGACATCACCGGGCTGAAAGGCATAAAGGCGGAGATGATTTACCGCGGCACGCCCGAGCAATGGCAAAAGGTGAAAAAGGGTTGAGTTTGCGCGATTGAGGCAAAGTTCGGTCGTGATTTGAGACAAACAGCCGCCGCAGTGAATCGCGGCGGCTTTTCATACGTCAAAAAATCAAAGTCGCAAAAGATTATCGCCGCAAGGTCACCGAGCTTGTTCGCTCGTTTGCCAAAGGTATTTTCCGAGGTCGACGATGAAGTCTTCGCCCACTTCGACACCTTCGCTCTCGAGCAATTGCGCCTGGATCTCGGGGCCGCCGAACGCGAACGCCGGCGCGAGTCTGCCTTCGCGGTTGACGACGCGGTGGCAGGGGATGACGCCGGGGCGCGGATTGGCGTGCAGAGCATATCCGACCGCGCGCGACGAGCGCGGCGCGCCGATCATGCGCGCAATCTGACCGTAAGTTGCAACCTTGCCGCGCGGTATGAGCTGCACCGCTTCATAGACATTTTCGAAAAAGCTCATGTTCACCTCTATGCAATTGTATCACGCCGCGCCGATTGTGTCAACGGACGCGCGCCGCAAACTCGCGCGCGTTTGGCGCGGCGTATATCTCGCGGAATTAATGCTCGAAAAGTCGATACGTGTCCAATATTTTGAAAAGTTTGCGCAAACGGCGGCTTGTCGCTTTGAATGCGCGGCAAGAGATGATATAATAAGATAAAACGAAATTTTTTGCGCCGTTCAATAAAACGGCACGCAAGGTTGTTTAATAGGCAAAAGGGAATCACTTTGGACAAAAGACGGTTGGATGAGCTTATGTGTTCGGTCGCGCGCGGAGACAACGCCGCGTTCGCCGAGTTGTACGAACAGACGAGGAAAGGCATTTTCGCGTTTGTGTTCGGCTATTGCAAGCTCTATCACGAGGCGGAGGACTTGACGCAGACCGTCTATCTCAAGGTCAAGGCGAACGCCGGGCAATACCGTCCGGGGACGGACGCGAGGGCGTGGCTTTTCCAGATTGCGAAGAACGCGGCGCTCAACCACTTGCGCAAGAGCGATCGAGAGAAGGCGGTCGGCGGAGGCGAGGAGCTGTCGCGGATACGCGACGACGGTTACGAGCATACGGGCGGAGCGGTGTTTGACGCGATGAACGCGTGCCTTGACGGGACTGAGCGGCAGATAGTGATATTGCATGTGCTGTGGGGCTACAAGCATCGCGAGATCGCAAACCTTGTCGATCAGCCGCTCGGCACGGTGACGTGGAAGTACAACAATGCGCTCAAAAAGTTGCGCAAATATATGAAGGAGGATGACCGATGAACGACAAAGATCTCAAAAGACGGCTCGAAGACGAGCTCGAAAGCATTGCGCCCAAGATGAGTCAAAGGGTCGCGAATGCGCCCATCGGCACGTCCTCCGAGGGCGCAAAGCGGGCTCGCGCGCCGCGGCGCAAGGTGCGCTTCACGGTCGCGGTCTCGGCGATCGCCGCCGTGCTTGTGATCGCGATTGTGCTTGCGGTCGTGGTGCCGCCGCTGTTCAAGACCGGTCCCGAGCAGGGCGAAGGCGGCTATTTGTTGATGAATATCAACCCGGACGTGGAAATTTTGTTTGACGAAGACGGCAAGGTGACGTCCGTCAAGTCGGGCAACGCCGACGCCGACGTGTTGCTTGCGGACGAGAGTTTTCGCTCGTCGCTTGTCGGCGAGAGTGTGGATACGGCAGCGGCTGCGGTCGCCGAGAGGGCGCTCGAGATGGGCTATATCGACGGCGACGCGGCATCGCCGGACGCGGTCGGCTTGACCATTGTCGGCGGAGACGGAGTCGCGAAGATAGGCGCGGCGGTACGCGCGGCGTTTGTCGATGCGGGCGCGGCGTGCGTGGTCGTCGCCAAGACCGCGGACAGGGCATGGCTTGCCGAGCGTTTCGACGTCGCCGAGGGCGAGCTGAAAGACATGCTCGCCGAGGTCGAGAAGGGCGCCGACAGCTTCTTTGAGCGCACCGCGCAAGACCTTGCGGAGGTGTCCGATTTGACGCGAGAATATGTCGCGTCGGTCGCGGAATATCTCAAAGATTCTTTGCGCACGGCGGCAGCCGAGGCGCGCGCCGCGCAGGCGATGTTTGCCGAGTTGGAGACCGTCAACGAGGAGATTGAGTCGCTCGCGGACGACATGTATATGAATTGGATAGGGCTCGTGACGGCGTCGAACATTTGGGACGTCGACGACTATCTCGCCGCTCATCCCGACTATCTTATGTCGGCGGAATTGAGCGCGGCGGTCGAGAGGGCGCATACGCTTCTCAAAGAGCTTGCCAAGTACGGCTGCGAGCCGCAAAGTTTGCTCGAAGCGTGGGCGCTCGGCGAGGCGATAGGCGTGTTCGTCGACCTGTGCGACGAGCACGGCGACGACGTCTTGGGCATGATCGACGACGTTCGAGATGACGTTTCGGCGGTGCTGACCAAGGTGGGCGAGCTCTATCAAAGCGCAAAAGAGGCGGTGCTCGCTGTGCTCGGAGACATTGCGGACGTGCTGCCCGGTATGCTGAACGAGTTCGAACTCGCGCTCGGCGAGGTCGCGAACTTCGCGGCTGCGGCGATAGATTCGGCGGACGACTTTATCGCCGAGAGCAGGCGTTTGGCGGACGCGGCGGCGGACAAGATGGCGAGCTTGGGCGAGGCGATGAGCGTCTCGCGCGACAAGCTGACCGCGGAGCAATATGCGGATGTCGAACGCGCGCTGATCGAGGAATACGGCTCGCTTGAAGCGTGGTGGGCGAGTTTGAGCTGACGCCGCAACGCTCGCATATCGATTGCCTTGCAAATTCGGCAATCGGCACAAAGTCGGCGAGTCGCATATTCTCGCGCAGGCGAGTGTCAAAGTGAAAACAGTCGAGACCTTTGGCGGCTTTGCAGAATGGTCGCGGCGCGTTCGTTTGATCCTCGCGAGCGTCAAAGATAATAGTGCAAGATTCCCGATATTTGAAATGATACACGCGCTGCGTTCGTTTGATTCGCGCGAGTGTAAAAGTCAAAAGCAAAATATCTCCGATACCCGAGATAATGGACGCGGCACATACTCTCGTTGCATGAGGATGAGTACCAAGGTCCAAAATCAAAAGATCCCTTCCAAGGCGAGGGGGCCTTTTTTGCGCCGAAGTCACAAAAAACAGTTGATTTCCTCCGGTAACTGCTGTAAAATAGTAGTTAGTGGAGGAAATATGATAAAGACGACGAAGATGTTGTTGGAAGAATACGCCGAGTATGGCAATCCGTTCGGGAAGATCGGACGGCTTGTCAAGTCGGGACAATTGACGCCTATAATACGAGGATTGTATGAGACGGAAGCGGCTGTGCCGGGACAATATTTGGCGGGGAGCATATGCGGTCCGTCCTATTTGTCGTTCGAGTTTGCGTTGGCATATCACGGGTTGATACCGGAGGCGGTTTACGTTTACACGTCGGCGACGTACGGCAAGAACAAGGTCAAGACATACCGCACTCGATACGGCACGTTTGTGTTTCGGGACGTGCCAAAGACGGCATATCCTTACGGGGTCGAGCTGATCAGAGAGAACGGCTATGCCTTTTCGATCGCGAGCGCGGAAAAAGCATTGTGTGACAAGGTCTACGCTTTGCCGCCGCTCAGGACGCAGGCGGCGATGAGGGAGTTGCTTTTTGACGATTTGAGGCTGGATGCAGACGGCTTTGCGGCGCTTGATGTCGAAGGCATCGCGTTTTTGTCGACAAAATATCACAGCATAAATGTCGAACTGTTGGCAAAGTTTATGAGGAGAAGAGATGAAAAGGATTTTTGACGAAATGATTGCGGAATATGGGGCGGTCGACCTCAACGATCGCAAGAATGCGGTCAAAGAGGTGATGCAGGAGATCGTGCTGTGCGGCTTGTCACGCGCCGGATTTTTCGAGTGTGCGGCGTTTTACGGCGGCACGGCATTGAGGATATTTTATGGGCTCGATCGATTTTCGGAAGATCTCGACTTTTCGTTGCGCGAGCCCGATCAAAGTTTTGACATGGAGACCTATTTCCCCGTTTTGAGGCGCGAGGTCGAAGCGGCAGGTCTCGATGTCACGATCGAGAGCAAGCAAAAGTCAGCCGCATCCGGCATCAAGACTGCCTATTTGAGGGGTAACTTCAAAGAGCATATATTGATGTTCTATCCCGGCGACGGTTTGGCGATGGGGATGGATCCGCGCGAAGTGGTCAAGATTAAGCTCAAGACGGATGTCGATCCGCCGCTCGGCGCGAAGTATGAGACTCGCTATCGGTTGTTGCCGTCGCCGTACGAAATAAGTCTTTATGACATGCCGTCGTTGTTTGCAGGCAAGATAGACGCGGTTTTGAGGCGAGCGTGGAAGAGCAGGATCAAGGGCAGGGATCTGTATGATTACATCTTCTATTTGCAGAGGGGTGCGGCGGTCAACATAGAACATTTGCGCGCGAGGCTTCAAAAGAGCGGATACATTCAAAAGGGGGAGAGGTTTGATTTGCCGACGCTCAAAGAGATGTTGAACGCGCGTTTTGATGCGATAGATTACGATGAGGCGAAGAGGGACGTTTTGCCATTTGTGCGCGATGCTGCGCCGCTCGGCGTGTGGAGCGCAGAGTTTTTCAAGGCAATCACACAGGGGCTGACATCTGCATAAACCAAACCGCCGCGTTTTGGCGCGGCGGCAGGCAGGAGATGAACAATGAACAAATACCAATGAGCAGAACTCTCGAAGTCAAAGGAGGCGGACGGCATTTTGCAAGAGGGAGCAAAACAAAAAAACTCTTTCTTTGCCGTCCGCATCTTCAATCTAACACGAATCGTAGACTTTGTCAAGGGGGAAATCGCAAATGTTTTTTCGATGCGACACTTTTGGTACAAAGTCGCAAATTTTTTAAATTTTTCGAAAATCGTTCCAAAATATGACGCACGTTGTCGCATTCAAAGCGGGAAGATAAAGAAAAAGCAAGAGGAGGCAACGAGATGACTTTGATAGTGGCGATATTGGCATTTTTGGCAGGCTTTGCAAGCAAGCTCAAGC
>CABKMX010000051.1 GCA_902373595.1 uncultured Christensenellaceae bacterium | reverse complement strand
GCCACAATCTGGCGCGATAACCAACTTCGCCATACCCACCATAAACAAATCGCACACATCGCTGGTTAATTGATGTGAAACGAGCCTGAAGGGATTTGAACCCCCGACACACGGCTTAGAAGGCCGTTGCTCTATCCAGCTGAGCTACAGGCTCAAAATGGAGCGGGTGATGGGAATCGAACCCACACGACCAGCTTGGAAGGCTGGGATTCTACCATTGAACTACACCCGCATCACATTCCGTGACGCTTGTATATTTTAGCAAAAGCCGCCGCGCTTGTCAACAATATGCATTTATTTTGTCAAAGAAATCTTGCCAAAGTCGCGCCGCGCCCCCAAAAGCGAGAAATTTTGCCGTCTTACTTTGCTGTCCGCACCAAAAATTACGCTCGTTTTTGGCGCAAAATACCCACCGCACGCAATTGAGTGAAACATCTTGGCTTTGCCTCAAAAGTTTGCACAAGCCCCTTGACGTAACGCTTTTTGCGCTATATAATATGGCTATACGCCCCAAGGGGCGACGGAGGAACCATGAAAGATCCCAAAGTTTTGACCATTCAAGATCTGTCCTGCTACGGACAGTGTTCGCTCACCGTCGCGCTGCCGATTATCTCGGCGTGCGGCATCGAGACCGCCGTCATCCCGACAGCGGTATTGTCCACCCACACCGCATTCAAGGCGGGCTGGACCTTCCGCGATCTGACCGACGACATCGCGCCCATCTCCGCTCATTGGCAAAAGGAGGGGCTGAAATTCGACTGCATCTACACCGGATATCTGGGCAGCCCCCGTCAGGTCGATCTCATCCTCGACGCGATCGGCAAGCACCTCGCCGGCGACGGCTATGTCGTCGTTGACCCGGCGATGGCGGACGGCGGCAAGCTGTACGCAGGCTTTGCGCCCGACTTCCCGTCCCACATGGCTCGCCTTTGCTCCGCCGCGGACATCATCCTGCCCAATATCACCGAGGCATGTTTGATGACCGGCAAGGAGTTCAAGACTGAATACGACCAAGGCTATATCGAAGATCTGCTCGCCGCGCTGAGCAAGCTCGGCTGCCGCCACGTCGTGCTGACGGGCGTGTCGTTTGACCCCGAAAAATTGGGCGTCGCCGTTCATGATTGCAAAAGCGGCGAGACGCTCTACTACTTCAACGCCAAGCTGCCGCGTATGTCGCACGGCACCGGCGACGTCTATGCGTCCTCTTTTGTCGGCGCGCTGATGCGCGGCATGACCATCTTCGACAGCGCTGCTCTCGCAGCAGACTACACGGTCGAGACGATACGCCTGACGATGGACGACGATTCGCATTGGTACGGCGTCAAGTTTGAAAAGGCGATCCCCATGCTGATCGGCAGGATCGACGCCGCGACCGGAGACGAGCAGTGAAGACCCAAATACTTTACAGCTCCGAATACGGCTATTCGCGCAAATACGCCGAAGAAACGGCTCGCCTGACGGGAGCGCCGATTGCCGAAGGAACGCGCTTCGACCGCGACGTCGAGACGGCGGTCTACTTCGGCGCAATGTACGCAGGCAAAGTGAACGGATTGAAAAAGGCGGCGCGCTCGGTGCCCGACGGCGCAAAGTTTGTGCTCGCCGTCGTCTGTCTGTCCGATCCTGCCGATGAACAAGCGGCAGAATATCTGCGCTCATGCGCAAACAAACAATTGCCGTCAAAACTCGACGGGCGCACGGACGTCTTCTTCTTGCGCGGCGGCGTCGACTTCTCTGCTCTCAAGCGCACTCATCGCTTCTTGCTCGCCCTCGTCGCAAAAATGGCAAAGTCTCTCCCTCCCGAACAGCTCGACTTCATGACCAAAACGGCTGCCGAGGCATACGGCAAGACGGTCGACCACACCGATTTCAACGCCCTTGCGCCGGTGATGGAAAGGATAAAAAATTGAGCGGACAAACCGCTCTTTGCCGCACTTCGGTGCGGCGATTTTTTTGATATGTATCGCGATATCACCTCTTTTTGTTCCCCTTTCGCGCTTTGACATATTCCGCCGCAAGCCGCACCGTCTCGCGGTCGACGCGCCGACTGTCACGCATCTTGCCGGCGCACATCGCCAAAGCCGTTTCATTCATCGCGCCCGACGTCAAAATCTTCAATCCCGCGCCCTTGACCTTCGCTTCGAGCGTACACACGAGCCACGCCGCGCCCATATCGACATAGTATCCGCGCGCACGTATTCCCCTCACGACGTCGCCGATCTCCTCGGCGTATTCTTCTTTGCAAAAACAGCTCTCGATCGCAATGAGCCCCAATCTCGCCTTGAACGGCTCTCGCGCCGCGGCGAACGCCTTCATCGCGTCAAACTCTTCCCTCTTTTTGAATTTGAGACACGAACAGGCGATGTCGCACAGCGCCCAATCGTCTATGAGCGCCGCATACCCGTCCAACATCTTCACTTTTTGCCCAAGCGGCGCCTTTGAGCCTGCAATCAAAATGCCTTTGAGCATCACATGCTCGTAGCACATCGGCGGCAGCGCGATTACGTCGTCCGCCGCGCCCTCTTTTGCAAGTTCTTTTGCCAGCTTGCGTACGTCGGGCACCCTCGCCCCGTACAATTTGTAGCGAGTATGCGAAAGCCGCGAAAAGAATTCGCGGTTTTTGTCGTCGGCAATCGCCTCTATCCTTGCGAGCAATTGCTCTGCGGTCATACTCCGTTCACCGTCACCGCAACGCCGCTTTCGCTCCTGCAATTGTCGCAAACGGCGTCGCCGTTCAAATCCGCAAAATCGCTGCAACACGGCGCAATCGTCACCCCGGCGGCTTCTGCGTAAGCTCTCAAATCGGCAAGGCTCTCGCAAAAGACAAAGACCGTGTCAATGCCCTCGGCTGCGGCATATCTTACGAGCCTTTCCAATTCCTCTTCGCTCGAGATATAATAATTGCCGATATATGCGCCGTATTTGAAATAGGTCTCGACGAAATAGTTGTAATCGCTGTCAGGCGCGTAATACGGCAGCGTGTCGTCGGTGTCCTCTTTGTGGTTGGTCGCCGCCTCCGGCGTAGACAGCATCAAATAGTCGTGGCCGAACATCTCGACCGTGTCCCCTGCCACCCTTATGTTGGACCAAGTGGAATCGACGACATACCACACCCCGTCGACGAGGACCTTGTTCCAGGCATGCTTTACGCCGCGCGACGTGCCGCCCACCTTGAGACAAGTGATGTCCTCGATTCCGCACAGCAGCGTGACCGCCTTGGCTATGCCGTTACAGACCGCGACGCCGTCGTCGAACACGCCTTCGAGGAAGAAGCAATTGTACTTGTAAAACACGTTGTATGCGTCCGAATTCACGTTCACGCCTTCCATCTCTTCCGCAACAGAATGGTCGTAGACGACATTTTTGCCCATCCAATCATAGATTGCGTGCACCTTCTCGGCGTCCGTCATATCGTCGTCGATATAGGTGCGGCATACGTCGAGCGCCTTCTCGTATATGCGCTCGGCGGCGCTGCCCGGGACGGGCACGGGCTTGTACCCCTGCTCGACCGCGAAGAACAATTGGTCGGACGTCTTTACGACTGCCGTCTTTGTCCTCTTCTCAATCGGGAAGTCGTCAAAGTTCGCTCCTCTGTCCGAAACGGAGAGGTGAAACTCGTTGTCTTCGCTCTCGGTATATTTGACAAAGTCCTGTCTGTCGCCCGGCGCGATTGTAGGCTCTGTCGCGGAATGCAGCAAGATTCCGATTGAATTCACCTCAACGCCGTCCTCTTGCTTGACCGCCGCTTTCAGCTTGTACGCCTCTTTATATGAGGTAAACGCGCCTTCTGCGCCCGAAATTTTGTTCAACAACATCGACTGCGAGAAGCCGAGCGCGTCAAAGTCGAAGTATGCCGTCAAATAGCTCATCTGCGTATCGACCGGCTGACCGTTCACGTCGAGCGGGAACGATTTTTGAGGCAGCTCGTCGAAATAGAGCAACATATATTGCGCCAAATTTTCGAGTTCCTCTTGGCTGTCGACATAGATATTGACCTTTTCGCCCAGCCATGTGTAGCCCTTCTCGGGGTCGAGATATTTTTCGAGCGCGTCGAGATCGGCGGTGAAAGCGACTGTCTCGCTGACGGCGAGTTCGTCTCGATATATGCTTTTAATCAACACAGAGTCGTTTTTTCGTATCTTCCCTGTCAATATTACGCGCCCGTCAATGAACATCTCGGGGTGCTCTTTGCTCGAATACTCGGCGTCGCCTATGCAGACGATATACTCTTCCGCCGCCGCGTCGCACTTGTACTCAAGCACGACCTCGGGCCAGCACTCGTCGAAGTTCAACTCCAAGTCATAGCACATCAAATTGCGCGCATAGACATAAAGGTACGCGGTCGCGACGCCGTCGCGGGTGAAGATCTCGACCTTGTGCGCGCCGCGCTCGAGCGAGAGCAGATACTCCTCCTTGATCGTCAGCACGTCCCTGTCCGCACCGAACTTTGCGTCGTCGTCATAGCTCGACCCGACGTCGATCAACTTGCCGTCGACGGCGACTTGATAGTAGTTGCCGTCCTGTGCCGCGTTGCCCCTCGTGTCCGTGTTGCCGAGTCCGACGACGATGTCGCCGCCGTCCGTCTTGTCGTATGCGATGCACGCGCCGCCGCCGATCGATATCGCTTCCGCGGCGTTTTCGGAGACGAGCACGAACTGCCTGACGATCGAACCGTCCTCAAAGATCATCTCGACGGGCACGGTCGTATCGCCGTTGTATTGCGCAAACGTCGCCGCATCGATGACGACCTTGCCGTCTTGATACGTCCAAACCGCCTCGCTGCCCGCGGCAGTGACAGACGCCGGCGCGGTCGCGACGGCGATCTCGGTCCCGCCGCCGAGAGACGCCGAAAAGAGCGCGACCGTTGCCGCGGCTTTTTCGACGCGGTCGATGCGGAATGTCTCGACCGAGCCGTCCGCCAGCGCGACATAATACATCTCGTGCTGACCGGGGTCGAGCGCGGAAAGCACGCTCTCGTACAACACGATGCAGCCGTTTTCAAACCTCCACTCGCGCGCGGAAAGATTTCCTCTCACCGCACCCGCGACCGCAGTCGGCTCGCTGTCGGAATTGACATACACGGCGATCGCGCCGCAACCGGGATAGTAATAGTTTTGGAAATAGGGGATGACGGGCATGTCCTCGAGCGCCGCCGCGGCAGACGCCGTCCAATCGACGACCGTATCGGTCTGTGTGTTGACGCGCACGACGGTGATTGACGCCGGCTCGGAATTCCCTCTCGAAGAGGTCGCTGTGACGGTGACTACAAATGTGCCGTAATCGGAAATCGCATATTGCGTGGCGGACGTCGACGTCTCTGCGACTGTTTTGCCGCTTTCGGTATCGACGACCTTGACATCATATCCGCCGGCGAAAATCACCTTGTTCCAATGCACAATGCCTGCGACATTGTCGTATTCGAGCTTTGGCGCCGACGGCGTCAAAAGCGAGCAACCGCCAAAGAGCGTCGCCGCCAGCAAGAGTGTCGTCAAGACAATCACGATTGTCGCAAGTGCTTTCTTCATATTACTATAATACCATATCGCGCGCGCGTTGGCAAGTGCGCGCCTTACAGTCGGTATGCGCACGTTTTGTCCAAAAAATACGGACGGCGAGCGCCGTCCGCGGAATTCAATCTTTTTGCCCGTCTTGCGGTCCGCTTTGCTCGGATTGTTCGGGCGATTGCTGCGCGGCGGAATCTCCGCCGCCCTCGAGCGAAGAAATCAATTCCTCTCTTGCCAAAGGCGTGGGCGGAGTCTGCATATCTCCGTCGTCGTATTGCGGAAATTTGCGGAACGCCACCTTGAGTATGATCGGCGTGAGCAATGACGACACTACGACCAGCAAAATAACGGCAGGCATGTATGCGCCGTCTATCAAGCCCAGCTCCACTCCCTTTTGGGCGACAATCAGGCAGACCTCTCCCCTGACCATCATTCCGACGCCGACCTCGACGCTCTCACCGAACTTGTACTTGCACATCAAACATCCGACGCCGCAACCGAGCAATTTTGCCGCAAGTCCGGCGACGATGAACACCACGCTGAAGCCGATCACTGTCCAATTGAAATTTTCGACAAGCGAGCCGTAGTCGAGCGATATGCCAATGTTGGCAAAGAATATCGGACCGAACAGCATATACGCGCTCATGTCCACGCGGCGTTCGACATAGTCGGATTGGTTCATGTTGGACATCATCATACCGGCGACGAACGCGCCCGTAATCGCCGCGACCCCGAACAGCTCTTCCGCGCCCCAGCCGAACAAGAACGCCATCGCCAGCCCGAATATGGACAGACGGCGCGTATGAGGGAAACGCTTTGCGAGGAATTTGAAGAGAAAGTGCACCGCGACGCCGACGGCGATTGCCATGACGAAGAAGAACAGCACGTTGACCAAAGTGACGACTCCCTCGGACACGCCGCTCATATCGCCTGCGCAGAGTTCGATGAATTTATATCCCCAAGTGGTCGGTTCGACCTGCCCGGCGGTGAACGCGAGGATGACGATGCCGATGATGTCGTCGAGCACCGCGGCGGTGACGATTGTCGCGCCGACCTTGCCGTGCAACTTGCCGAGTTCGCGAAGCACGGACACGGTGATGCCGACCGACGTCGCCGTCAATATGACGCCGAAGAACAGCCTTTGCTTGAACGCAAGCCCCGGGATCATGAACGACACCCCGAGTCCTGCCGCAAGCGGCACAATCACTCCGAGCGAAGTAATCAAAAGAGACGCGGCGCCGTTGCGCTTGAGCTCTTTAAAATTCGTCTCGAGCCCTGCCGAGAACATAATCATGACCACGCCGATCTCGGCGAACGGTTTGAGCTCCTGCTTGTCGGACACAAGTCCCGTCAAGCCGATGATGATACCTGCAAGCAGCGAGCCGAGCACCTGCGGCAACCCTATCTTGCGGACAAGGATGTCGAGCAGTTTGCTGAGCAACAAAACTATCGCCAAATGCAGAAAAACAGAATAGTCCATATCTTATCTCCGCTTATATCTCCGACTAACGATTATATGCCGCGCGCGCGGATTTGTCAAACGCGCACGCAAAAGAGCACAAAAAAATTGCCCTTGCGGACAATTCTTTCGATCAATGTCACTCTGCGAGGATCTCGTCGAGAAGTTTTTTGAGGTTCTCGATCTCCTCGCGGCTGAGCGTAACGCCCTTGCCCATCTTCTCTCCGTCGGGGGACCACTCGCGGATGTCGTACTTGGGTTCCCTGTTGTTCCAGCTGATGAGCTTTATCTCTTTCTTCCAGCCCTTGTCCGACTCGGAC
>CABKMX010000050.1 GCA_902373595.1 uncultured Christensenellaceae bacterium | reverse complement strand
GCACTCAAAGCCGCCGTGACCAGACTTTCGGATGTAAACCCGGCGAACATCCTCGCTAAGGGATATTTCGCCCTCTCAAAGGAAGGTAAAAGAGTGTCCGGGGTGGGCTCGCTTCTCCCGGGAGACGAGATCGAGGTCAGAGGTCATGACGGACAAGCCCTTGCCAAGATCGAGGAGGTAAAAAAGATATGAGCGAAAAGTTTCAATTGGAAAAGGCATTGTCCGAGCTTGAAGGGATAGTCCGCAAACTTGAGAGCAAGGACGTCACATTGGACGACAGCATGGAATTGTTCCAAAAGGGCATCGAACTGTCGCGAAAGTGCGCGGAAAAGCTGACCGAGATCAAGGGCAGCGTAGCAAAACTCAAGGGCGAACTCGATTCGCTCACGGTCGAGAAGTTCGACCCCGACGACCAATGAGAGAGTTTTTGGCGCGCTATGTCAACGCTGAGGCGTTTGACAAGCTTCTTTGCGGCTATTTGCGCGGCGTAGATATCCCCGAAGCGCTCAAACCGCCGATAGAAAATGCACTTTTGTCGGTGGGCAAGCGGCTTCGTCCCGCGCTTTGCTATTTCGGAGCGGACTTGTCGGGCGGCGACAGGCGTGACGCCGACCCCTGTGCGGCGGCAATCGAGTGCATACATTGTTATTCGCTCGTACACGACGATCTCGAATGCATGGACAACGACGCAATGCGCCACGGAAAACCGGCGATTCACGCCCAATTCGGCGAGGATATCGCCGTGCTGTGCGGCGACGCGCTGCTCAATCTTGCGTTTGAGATATTGATAAAGGAATCCGCTACCGAGGCAAAGCGGCGCGCAGCGGAAATTATCGCGCGCAAAGCCGGCGTATCGGGAATGATAGGCGGTCAGGCTGTGGACGTGTCCGCAAGTGTGTGCGATCTTGCGTCGCTCGAAGAGATGTACCGCAAAAAGACGGGAGCGCTGCTCGCGGCGGCTTTGATGTCGGGCGCGGCGGTCGGCGGTGCGGACGATCAAACGCTAAAAAGATTGGAAATCTATGCTTACGACATCGGCGTCGCCTATCAATTCCGCGACGACGTGCTCGACGTAACCTCTACGAGAGAAGTGCTCGGCAAGGATATCGGCAGCGACATCGACGAGGGCAAGGTGACTGCGGTCACTCTGCTGGGATTGGACGGAGCCGACAAAAAGGCGAAGGAATATTTTGAGGACGCGCTTGACGCGGTAAGCCCTCTCGGTGCGCGTTCAAAGCCGCTTTTTGAACTCGCAAGCCTTCTCGGAGCAAGAACTTTTTGACAAAATTTTCTTTGCGTACGAGGGGCATTTTGCCGAAAACGTGTTGCTCGGAAGCGGTTTTGTGTCGTTATGCGTACATATAACCGTGCACGATATGCGCGAATTTCGCCATAGTTGTTGATTTTCGCTTTGATTAAAAGTATAATTTAGGTGAGCGGCAAATGCGCCGCAAGGAATGGGCAATGAAGATTCTCAATCGCGTCGGATCGCCGTCCGACGTCAAAAAATTGGATAGAGCACAGCTTGACGAACTCGCCGCGGAAATCCGCGAAGAGATCGTCTCTGTCGTCCTGTCCAACGGCGGTCATCTGTCGTCCAATCTTGGCGTCGTCGAGATTGTCATCGCGATGCACCGCGTCTTCGATTGCCCAAAAGACAAATTTATTTTCGACGTCGGACATCAATGCTATTCGCACAAACTGTTGACCGGTCGCCGCGACGCCTTTTCCTCCCTTCGCAAGTCGGGCGGAATCTCGGGTTTCCCTCAACGCGAAGAGAGCGTCTATGACTGCGCGGACACCGGCCATGCGTCGACCTCGATATCTCTGCTTTGCGGAATTGCGCGCGCTTGCCCCGAAAGCAAAGTCGTCGCGCTCATCGGAGACGGCGCGCTGACAGGCGGTCTCGCATACGAGGGACTCAACGACCTCGTTCGTCTCGGCTCCAACGCAATTGTAATCGTCAACGACAACGGCATGTCCATTTCGCGCAACGTCGGACTTGTCCCCGGGGTTCTCAACGGGCTCAAAGCGGACGTCGAGAGCGCGAAGTCGTCGCTCGGCGCGCTCGGACTTGATTATATCCGGGTCCGAAACGGACACGATATCGACGCTTTGTGCGCCGCACTTGAAAGCGCGAAACACTCTACAAGACCGTGTATCGTCCATGTCGACACCGTCAAAGGAAAAGGTTATGCGCCGGCGGAAGAGGACAGCGAACGCTATCACGGCTATTCAAAGTCGCAGTCGGGCGTCGCGTTCTCGGACGCATTCGGCGAAAAGTTGTGCGAACTCGCCGCAAAGGACAGGGACGTCTATGCCATCACCGCGGCGATGAAGGGCGGCACGGGTCTCGCGCCTTTTGCCGAAAAATTCCCTCAAAGATTCTTTGACGTCGGCATCGCCGAAGCGCACGCTGTCTGCATGAGCTCGGGACTCGCTCTCGGCGGCAAAAAGCCGTATGTCGCGATATACTCCACCTTTTTGCAGCGCGCTTACGATCAAGTCGTCCATGACGTGTGCATCAACGACTTGCCCGTGACCTTCTGCGTGGACAGGGCGGGGGTCGTCTCGGGCGACGGACCGACTCATCAGGGCGTGTACGACATCTCGTTTTTGCGAGAATTGCCCAATATCGCAATCGTTTGTCCCAAAGACATAGACGAACTCAATTCCGCGCTGGAATGGTCGCTGACGTTCGGTCATCCGCTTGAAATTCGCTATCCGAAAGGAGGTCCTTGCGCGGAATACGGACATCATACGCCGATGTCGCTCGGCAAATGGGACTTCGATCCCGACGAATTGCTGATTGCGGACAAGGTGGTGCTTGCGTGCGGAGCGCAATGCTGCGCAGAAGCCAAGACCGCGGTAGATATCCTCAATCGCACGGGCATCAAAGCCGCGTTCGTCAACGCGCGCTTTGCAAAGCCGCTCGACACGGAATTGCTCGATTTGATAGACGACAGAGAAGTCGTCACCGTAGAGGACGGCGTAATCGACGGAGGATTCGGCGAGGCGGTGCGCAACTACTACGCCGGCCGCGACAGCGATATTTTCCCCAGAGTCAAAGTGCTCGGCTATGACGACGGTCTCTATCCCATGGGCGAAGTCGCGGAGATTCAGCGCCATTGCAAGACGGACGCGCTCGCAATTTTGCGCGCTCTCGAAAGATGAGACTCGATCAGCTCGTAGCCGAAAAATTCGCAATCAGCAGGACAAAAGCCGCGCACTTCATAGAAGAAGGGCGCGTATTTTGTGACGGAAAACTCGCGGACAAGCCGTCAAAAGACGTGCCCGAGGACGCTCGTCTCTCTCTTGATGACGAAGGCGCGTTCGCTTCTGCCGGCGGCGACAAGCTCGAAAAGGCGTTGAACGATTTCGGCGCCGACGTTTCGGGCGCGATTTGCGCGGATATAGGAGCTTCCAACGGCGGCTTCACCGACTGTCTGTTGAGACGGGGCGCGGCAAAGGTGTTCGCTGTCGACGTCGGGGAGTGCGCGCTGCCGGACAGGTTGAAGACGGACCCTCGCGTAGTCGTCAAGGACAGGCTCAACGCGAGATTTATCGGCGTCGACGACATCGGCGAACCTCTCGATGTAGTCACAATCGACGTCAGCTTTATCTCGCTAAAACTCATCTTGCCGCCGGCGGAACGATTGCTCAAGCACGGCGGACGCGTGTTCGCATTGATAAAGCCGCAATTCGAAGCCGGCAAATCCGCTCTTTCAAAGCGCGGCATAGTCACGTCGCCAAAGGTCAGACATGCCGTGGTCGACGATGTTTGCGCCTTTGCGAAAGACATAGGCTTCGAGGTTGTCGGCGTGACCTCCGCACCAATCAAAAAGGACAAGAACGTCGAGTTTGTCGCTCTCTTTTTGAAAAATTGATTTTATGCATTTATGCAAAAATCGTTGAATAATTTTGCGCGTTATTATATAATAACCTCGTATGAAGATAGGAGTTTACACCAACTATAACAAAGATCCGCACGGCATGATTGCAAAACGCTTTTGCGGCATTCTCGCCAAGCGAGGCGTGGAGTGCGGCTATTTCTACGGCGACGGCGGCTCTGACGCGTCGCGCGATCTCGCAAAGACAGGTAATATCGGCGACGTGCTCGTCGCGTTCGGCGGCGACGGCACCATGCTCAACGTCGTCGGCTATTGCGCGCAAAACGAGATTCCGATACTCGGCGTCAACCTCGGCAGAATCGGTTTTTTGTCCGAAGCATCCAAAGACGAACTCGAAAAGGTCGTCGACGCTCTCATCTCGGGGGGTTATTTGCTTGAACGCAGGGCGATGCTCTGCGCCGACACCGGCGGCGAACGCATCTTGGCGCTCAACGAAATCGTTCTCGGCACCGACAGCAATTCGCGCGTGTGCACAATCGACGTCTCCGTCGACGGTCACCACGCCGATTCGGTAAGGGGAGACGGCGTCATCGTCGCGACCGCGACAGGTTCTACGGCATATTCGCTGTCCTGCAACGGCCCCGTACTTGCGCCCGACGTCAATGCGTTCATAATCAATGCGATATGTCCGCATTCGCTGCATTTTTGTCCCATCGTCGTCAATTCGGACAGCCATATCAAGTTGGTCTGCGACGGCTCGGGCATGCGCGTTACCGCGGACGGACGTATTCTGCCTCTCGGAGACGGCAATTGCGCTATCGAAATCACTCGCAGTCCCAAAGACGCGCTCTTTATACGCTTCGGCAAGCAGAGCTTTTATGAAAAACTTGTGACAAAACTCTCTTATTGGGGTGAATGATATGGTCAGATCCAAAAGACAACAGGTCATCCTCGACATCATCGACAAGCACGAAGTCGGCACGCAGAGCGAACTCGTCGAATTGCTTCGCAAACAGGGGTTCGACGCCACCCAGGCGACCGTTTCGCGCGATATAAAAGAGCTCGGACTCGTCAAAGTCTCGGGGACGGAACGTAAATATAAATATGTCAAAGCCGACGGCGGCGCTCACAAGATCTCCGCCAAGTTTGGCAACATCTTCAAAGAGTGCGTGCTGTCCGTGCGCTGCGCGGCGAACATCATCGTCATCAAGACGGTCATCGGCGGCGCAAACAGCGCGTGCGCGTTCATCGATCATCTCAACCTGCCCCAAGTCATCGGCACTCTCGCAGGAGACGACACCATTTTCACCGTCATCGCCGACGGAGAGGATGTCAAAGAGACGGTGAAATTGCTTGCATCCTATCTCGTTTGAGGTGCGCCATGCTGGTCTCGCTTGACATCAAAAATATCGCGCTCATCGACAAGCTTCAAGCCGAATTCGCCGACGGTCTCAACGTCCTCACCGGCGAGACGGGCGCAGGCAAATCAATCATCATCGACAGTCTCGAGTTCGTGCTCGGCGAGAGGGCGGACAAATCCTTGATTAGGTACGGCTGCGACTCCGCGTCCGTCTCGGCTCTGTTCGAGACCTCGCGAAACTCCGCTGCAGCCGCCGTGATGCGGGACAACGGCATCGACCTTGACGGCGGAGAGATTTTACTGTCGCGCACAATGTCCGTGGACGGCAAGAATGTTTGCCGTATCAACGGCGCTCGCGTCACTCTCGGCGTTCTTCGAGCGGTCGCGCATGCACTCGTCGACATTTACGGCCAACACGAAGCGACGGGGCTGCTCGCAGAAGAGAATCACATCAAAGTGCTCGACAAATTCGCAGGAGAGCCGCTCGCGCAGGCGACTGCCGAACGGTCGACGCTCTGCACGGAATATTATGCGACCAAGCGCGAGATTGCCGCATACGGCTCTCTTATCGATGTAGAGGCAAAGTCCGAAGAGGTCAAAGACGCAATCAAAGAGCTGCAAGACGCCGCGCTCGAGCCGGGAGAAGAGGAGGCTCTGCTTGCCGCGCGCAAGAAGTTCAACAACGCCGAACGTATTCGCGACGCGCTCGCCGACGCTCAAAACAGCCTCGACGGCAACTCCGCAAGCGCGCTTTCGCAAATCCTCTGCGCGCGCAGGTCGATGAGCTCCGTCTCCGATTACGACGAGGCGTATGCCGAGATCGAGCAAAGGCTCGAGTCGCTCAAACTTGAGACGGAAGATATCGCCGCAACATTGAGCGACCTCGTCGCGTCGGACGACTTCGACCCCTATGCCGCCGAAAGATGCGAAGAAAGGCTCGCTTTGGTGCGCAAAATCAAACGCAAGTATTCAATCACCGAAGAGGAATACGACCAAAAACTCGAGCAGCTTCAAGCCGAACTCGACTTTCTGTCCGGCGGCGAAGCGGCTTTGGAACGGCTCGGCGACAAACTCGATACGCTCAAAAAACAGCTTGCTCAAAACGCGGATAAGTTGCATAAAATTCGCGAGACGGCGGCAAATGAGCTTGCGTCGTTGCTGGTCAAGCAACTCAAAGAGCTTGGGATGAACAACGCCTCGTTCGCCGCAAAGATTGACCGCGTCGGCGGCGAACCCGATCCTTCGGGCGAGGACAAGGCGGTCTTTCTGTTCTCGGCAAACGCCGGACAACCTTTGCGCGACCTCGTCAAGGTCATCTCGGGCGGCGAACTTTCGCGCTTTATGCTGGCAATCAAGAATATCATTTCCGACATCGACGGCGTCGAGACAATGGTCTTTGACGAGGTCGACACCGGCATAAGCGGCAAGACTTCGCAGGTCGTCGCCGAAAAACTCTATACGATTGCCAAGGGCAGACAAGTGCTCGCGGTCACGCATTTGCCTCAACTCGCGTCGATGGCGGACAAGCACTTCCTCATCAACAAGTTCACGGACAAAGACGGCGCTCACACCGCTTTGACCGCGTTGGACGAAAAGGGGATGCTTGCCGAGATTGCCCGTCTTATCGGCGGAAGCGAGTACAGCTCGCATGCTCTGCCGCACGCCGAAGAGATGAAGCGATATGCCGACGAATTCAAGAAAAACTAAAATTTGCGCCGCCTTCGGGCGGCGATTTTCATAATATCATTCCGAACGTACAAACTAACGCCGTGAGGACGGCAATGAAGAGATTTTTGTGCTTGATGATGCTGCTGTTCGTCGCAGTCGCGGCGGTCGGCTATTTCGGTTTGCAACCCCAAGGCGAAGTTTGGGCTGCTACGGCGCTTTGCGACAGCGACCCCGTCGAAGCCCCGTATGTGACGCGAGATTATGACGAGTCTACCTGCGAGACGACCGGCAAGCTGTTCGGCATTTTCGAGCTTGAACGCAAGGAGGCGCGCCCCGTCGTCTCCCATTCCGTACTTCTCGGTGGCACTCCGCTCGGAATTTCGCTCAAACTCGACGGATTGATGATCACCGCCAAGAGCGGAGTGGTCACAGTGGACGGCACCGCTTCGCCTATGGTCAACGTCGACGTCACTTTCGGCGACATTCTCACGTCGGTCAACGGAGTCTCGGTGGACAGCGCCGCATCGATTTCCGACATTCTCGAGGCTTCGGACGGACGGGCAACTCTTGAGA
>CABKMX010000049.1 GCA_902373595.1 uncultured Christensenellaceae bacterium | reverse complement strand
CGGCTATGCCGACGCGATGCTGATCCTCGACGAGTGGAACTTCGTATCGGGTTGGGACGACGCGTCGTTGAGTGAAAGCTATGATCTGATCTGCTCGGACAAGTCGGGCGCGTTCATCGCCGCCTCTCTGATCGCGCTTCAAAATTCCGCAATCGACGCGGCTGCATATTACGACGCGCAGATGACCGGTTTGTGGTGCGGACTCTATTACAAACCCTATTTCGACATAGGCAACGAACGGCTCGCCGAACTGCTCGCGGCTTATGCCGACGGCGGCGCGGACGCGCTCAACTCTTTGATGCGCGAATTGCTCGCGCCGTACGCGGACCTGCCTCTCGCCCCTCTGTCGGGAATGTATGCAATGAGCGCGTACGACAGGCTCTATTCGATGACATCGCCTATGCAGCTTGAGGTGACGACGTCCGGAGACGGACTTTGGGCGCTCGCGGTCACCGATGTCGCCGACGGAACGACCGGGCTTTTGGTGGCAAACTGTTCCGATGTCGGCAAAGCCGTCGTGACGCATATAAAAGGCGCCGACATTGACGACGGGACCGTCGTCGCCGGCACGGTATGGGAGTGTTCCGCCGACGGCGCAACGATCGCGACGACCGTGACGGACGGCGCCGCCGTGTTCGACCTTGCGCCATACTCCTTCGCATACTTCGAAGTCACGGGCGTTTGACCGTCTCCGCTCACGCAAAATTTTTTTGCATAATTTTCTTTGCGTTTGCTTTTCTCTCAAAAACCGTCAAGAGTGCGGATCCGAAAATTTTATCATCGAAATCGCTTTCTCTTTTCCCTCGAAACGCCGTCAAGAATCGGCGCGCAAAATTTTTGTATACAAAACATCGAATACGCCGCCGAACCGTATGAAATAGAAAAACATCGAATCCGCCGCCGAACCGTATGAACTCAAAAATGAAAAGTAAAAACCGCGCTCCTTTTCTTGGGCGCTCGGTGAAGATGCATCCGCGCGGCGGTTTGCGATCGGCGCCGCGCGGCGGTCGGAAGACGCTGAGGCTTCGGCGCTATCCGCGCCGAAGCCTATTCTCAACCTCTCGGCACCTCGATCTCCATATCGGAATCGGGATAGGTGCAGCACGGATGGACAAAGCCGAACTTGACGTCGGCAAGACGGCGTTTGTCCGCGCCCGCGATCGAGAATTTGCCCTCGATCAGTCTGCTGTGGCAGAAGCCGCAGCCGCCTGCCCGGCACTTGGACGGAACTTGCAGCCCTGCCCTCTCCATCGCGGTCAGCAATGTCTCGCGCGCGTCCGCCTTGATGTCGAACGCTTCGTCGCGGATATGGACGCGCAGCTTGAACTCCTGCGGTTTGACATCGCGCGTCGACACGCAATTCGCCTCTTTGCGCACGCGCCTTGCGCCGGACACTCCGATCTTGGCAAGTTCCTTGTCGGCAAAGTCGTACATCACCTGCGGACCGCACATCATCACGGTGAAGTCTCCCTGCGCGTACTTTGAGATCAGCTCCGCGGTGATAAAGCCGTGTTCATAGCCTTCTTTCTTCTCGTCGCTCAGCACATAGACGACCTTGAACTTGTCGCCGCAAAGGGCGTCCAGCCTGTCTTTGAAAGCAAGGTCTTTGACCGTCTTTGCCCCGTAAAGCAGCGTAAGCTCGAAATCTTCGCTGCCCTCGGCGATCGCCTGCGCCATCGAGAAAAACGGAGTGATGCCGCTGCCTCCCGCAATGCCCAGAACGCGGCGGCTGTCGCGCACGCCGTCATGGAAAAAGTCTCCCGACGGGTCGCCCATTTCGAACTCGTCGCCCAAAGCGGCGTTGTCGCACATCCATTCGCTGAAAAATCCCGCCCTTTTGATCGTGACCGCGACTTTATTGCCGCGCAAAGCGTCAAAAGGCGACGACGAAATCGCGTACGGTCTGCTGACAACGCTGCCCCCTATCCTCGCGCGCAACGACACATATTGCCCTGCGCGGAACATAGACGGCGCGAACGTCTCGAACACAAAGGTCTTGATGTCGTGCGTCTCGTCGCGGATTTCGGCGAGCTTGACCTTGCGCGTGCCGGGGTGCAAGATTTTTGCCGTCTCGTTGACTCTGAACGTCTTGGGCAGCGGCTCGGCGGAGCCTTCGGCGAGCATCTTTTCGCGCGTCGGAACCATTTTCTTGAACCTGAGCAGGTCCATAAATCCAAAGATCTGTCTCTTGAACTTGTATGCCATCTCTCAGCCCTCCTTTTTGATGTCTCCGACGGTCTGCCTTCCGGAGATATCGCCCGAAAAATAGGCGCTGGAATAGCCCGAAAGCCTCATCGCAAAGCCGCCGGCAAACCGCAGTCCGCGCGTCATATGATCGTGCGCCATCATCTGCAACCGCGGATTGAGCCCGTCCCAATATTGAGACTCGTATCCGTATATGCCGCCCTCGGGGTGCCCGCAATATCTTGCGTAAGTCATCGGGGTCGCGACCGAGATCTCCTCGATGCTGTCCCTGATCTTCGCGCCGGTGTCCCGCTCGAAGCGGTCGATCATCTTGTTTGCGACCTTTTCTTTGGTCTTTGCATAATCTTCGGGCTTGACGTTGCCCCAATCGTCGGACATATACAGCGTGGTGAAATACATCATCGATGTCCCCGGCGGCGAACATTCGGGATATGCCCTGTTGAGACACACCGTCGCCTGCGCCTCGTTGGTATCGATCTTTTTCATTATCTCGTATTGCGCGGCGCTGTCCATCGTGTCATAGAGGAAGTAGTTGTGATTTTCTATGCCGAGTTCGTCCGCACTCTTGTTGAGCCCGAGGAACATCGTAAAGCCTCTGCCCGCGAGTTTGCGCGCGTTTGTCGCGCGAACTATCTTTTCGGGCACGGCGTCCATCATCTTTCCGTACACGACCAAAGGCGAGCAATTGGCGACGACGTGCCTTGTGGCGATCCGTCTGCCGTCGTCGAGAATCACTCCTTCGACGCCGCCGTCCGCGCCCGTCTCTATCTTGACCGCCTCGGTGTTGAACCATATCTCGCCGCCCAGCTCCCTGATCCTCTCGCAAAGTGCGAGCGAGATCTCGTGTGATCTCATCTTGGGCATCATCGCGCCGCGCGAAATATATCGTATGACCATTGACGCGTAGTGTGAAAAGCTGAGATCGTCGCAATGCGCGCCGAGATAGCACCAATATGCCCTGAGGATGTCCTGCGCCTTTTTGGGCATACGGATGGAATCGAGTACTTCGTTGACCGAATAGGAGCCTGTGCGGACATAGTTGCCGTACTCCTTGACCATCACCGAAGACTCGACGACGCCGTTGCGTTCGTTGGTGTATTTCTGCGCCGCACGCGTATCGTCGGCAAGCTGAAAGAATCTTTCGGTCGAAAGCCTGCTTCCGGGGACTTCCTTTTCCATTTTGTCGATGAACGCCTTGACGCCGAAGGGCATCGTAACGTCCAACTTCTCTTTGCGCGCGATCACGCGGTACGCCTCGGGAATGGGTGTCCACTCGATCTTGTCGGTCACGCCGAGCGAGTCGAAAAGCGCCCTCACGTCGCCGCCGTTGTCGGCGGGACCGAAGTCGTTGAGCTCGTGCAGCGACGCCTCGAACTCAAAGCGGCCTCTGCGGAAGCTGGTCGCAAATCCGCCGGGCAGATTGTGCTTTTCGACCACAAGCACTTTCGCGCCGCCCTGAAGCAACCTGATCGCCGCCACAAGACCGCCGTTGCCGGCGCCTATGACTACTGCATCATATTTGTCCATATGCTCCTCCTGATTATAGTTTGTACTTTTATTATACTCCACAATCCGTTCGATGTCAATACCCGAATTTTTCACCGCTCCGCTTATAACGACGTATATATATTTAACAAACACCGGCACGAAAATTCTCTCGTCGCTCCTCTGTCGCTTTTTCCGAGCCGCCCTTGCAAATCTGTCAAGAGTTCGAGCGCAAAAATTTTCGAACGAAAAAATTCACTCTCCCTTTCCCCCTCAAATTCTGTCAAGAGTTTGAGCGCATATATTTTGAATTTTGCCGCGAATACAAAAACGGCGGCGATCTCAGTCGACCGCCGCCGCAATTATAGCTGCCGTTATTTCCCGATCGCTTCTTGATAGCTCAAAGCGACGCTTTTGCCCCACTTCTCCGGCTCTTCGAAGATGGGCGAGTGCGCGGACTCGTCGAACGCGATCCACTTCTTGAAAGGCGCGTCGAGCGCGTCGTACCACCTGCGCACGATCGCGGTCGGGGTGTTGTAGTCGTGTTCGCCCTGCGTGACGATGATCGGCACTTCAAGGCGCGTGACGCCTTTGTAGCTGACCGCGACGACGTCGTCCCACAGCGCTTTGGACAGATACAGTCCGCCCTTGGCGTATTTGGCGATGTCGGACAGCGAATATTCCTTGGTCTTGAGCAGCGGCAGCAACAGCGACTTGAACATGCCTTCGCGCTTTTTGTATGTGCCGCCGCCGAACTTGGACAGATAGTTGCGTTGGATCATCATCGCCTTGTCGGACGGATATCTGCCGTCCACGGGCGCGATGCCGTCAAGTTTTTTCATCGCCTTTTTGTCTCCGAGCCGCTCCGCCTCGCGCACGCAGAAGTTATATGATTCCGCCTCGTTTTCGGCGCCGTCGACGAACACGCCCTGCGCGACGTACGCGGCGATCTTTTGCGGACAGCGTACCGCGAGCGCGGTGCCGATTACCGTGCCCCAGCTGTGACCTGCAATGACGATCTTGTCTTGTCCGAACATTGCGCGCAAGATGTCGATCACCACCTCGGCATCGTCGACGTAGGTCTTGACGGACAGCTTTTGCTTTTGGATGTATTTGTGGTAGCTCTTGCCCGAACCGCGCTGATCCCAGCACACCATTGTGAAGTCATGCGCGAGCGACGATTGATTGTCCAGCACAAAGTGCCTGTCGCAGACCCCGGGGCCGCCGTGAATGAACAAGATCACCGGCAGTCCTTCCCTTTCCGCCCTGATGCGAATGTTTTGAGTGTCGCCGTTTACGACGACGTCCATGCTCTTGTCGATAGCGTATTCCATATCACAACTCCTCGGCGAGCTCGTCAAGCTGCGCCTCGATGTTCTTCATCTTGGACGGACGGGGACGCTTGATATATCTGCCCTGCGCCATCATTCCGTCGATGTCTCGGAGCGCGCGAAGGTCTTTGAGCGGATTGCCCTTCAAGATGAGCAAATCCGCGCTCTTGCCCTCGGCGACCGAACCGGTCACGGCGTCTATGCCCAGCACGCGCGCATTGCCGATTGTCGCAATCTCGAGCGCCTTCGCCGCGCCGACGCCGAGCATCTTGTCGACGTAGACGACCTCGCGCCAAGTGTTGTATTGAGTGCAAAAGGGGCAGGACGCGTCCGTCCCGAGTCCGACGTCGATGCCTGCGTCAAAAGCGGCTTTTGCGCCTGCGGACATCCCCTGCAGCACGATCTCGGAATTGAACTTGCACATCTCGTTCATCTTGGTCACGTCGGGCGACAGCCTCGCGAACGGCAGCGCCGGCGAATAGGTGACGACGAACGCGCCGCCCCTGTCCTTGATTGCCTTTACGCTCTCCTCATCCGGAGCCGCGCCGTGTTCGATCGTGTCCACTCCGCCCAGCGCCGCAATGCGCACGCCCTCGGTGCTTTGGACGTGAGCGGCGACCTTTTTGCCCAACGCGTGCGCCCTGTCGCAGACCGCTTTGACCTGCTCGAACGTCATCTTGACCTCACCCGGCTCGCCGCGCTTTTTGGCGTCCATGACGCCGCCCGTCACGCAGATTTTGACCAAGTCCGCGCCCGCTGCGACCACTTCGTCCACCAAAGCGACAAGCCCTTCGACCGTGTCCGAAGTGCGCGCGAAAGTCCCCGCGCCGTGACCTCCCGGCACAGTGATCGCCATGCCCGACACGAGCATTCTCAACCCCTTTGCGCCGCCCTTGCCGGCGTCCGTCTTGCGCTTGAGCGCGATGTCCGAACCGTAAAAATCGCCCACCGTCCTGACAGTCGTCACACCGGACAAAAGCTGCTTCTTCGCCGACGACGCGACGAGCGCCGAAAGCACCTTGGCGCCGAGCTTTGTCTTGACGAACGCAAGCACCTTTTGCTGAGCCGATCCGCCGCCCAAAATCTTGCTCGGCATGCCTGTGCCGAACAGGTGAACATGTGCGTTGATCAACCCGGGCACGACAAATTTGCCGCTTGCGTCAATGACTTTGCAGCCGTCTTTGTCCGCCTCGCCGTGCGCGCATATCCTCACGATTTTGCCGCCGTCGATGACGATGTCGCGGTGCTCTTCGACCGCACAGCCGCGCTCGACGTCGATCAGATTCGCGTCCGAAACAATGTACTTCATACCATTCCTCTTTGCGGAAACGTCCGCTTGTCTACATTATAGAACAACAGCGCAAAATCGTCAATATTTTGTCTCTTGAAATGTTCGGACAAACTTGTTTTTGTCAAGCGACCGAATGCGGTAATTCAGGAAGCGTAAAAATTTTCGAAATCGGATCGAAGCGCATCGCCCTCTCGGGCGCCACCGCTACGTCTTCGGCAGACATATACCGGCGATCCTCAGCCGGGCGGAAAAATCGTGCCGCGAATCGCATATGCCGCCCGTTTTGCAAGCCCTCACCTGTCATTAATCACGTTGTGCGTGCGCACCTTCAAGCGGTTGACGGCGCGCGCAAGGCGTGCTTGTGCGGCGTAATATTCGCGCGTTGCGGTCTGTTTCGCGGTTTGCTCTTTCGCCATCTCGACGGCGCGGCGCGCGCGGTTTTCGTCGATCTCCTCCGGTCTTTCGGCGGTGTCGACAAGCACGAGCACGGAGTTGTGCTCCACTTTGACTATGCCGCCGGCAACCGCCGCGGTGATGACGTTTTGCTTGCCGTCGCCGCCTTCGACGGTGAGTTTCATCTCGCCGGGCACGATGACGGACACCCAATTGCAATGATCGGCGAGGATGCCGTATTGCCCCGACTTGATCGGCACGACGAGCGACGAACATTTGCCCTCGAAAAAGGGTTTGTTCATCGTCAAGACGTGCAGATCGAACGGTTTCACTTGGTCGCCTCCGTCAGCTTTTTCGCCTTTTCGCGCGCTTCGTCGATCGTGCCGACGTTGTAGAACGCGCTCTCGGGCAGGTCGTCGACCTCGCCGTCGACGATCGCCGCAAAGCCCCTGATTGTCTCCGCAAGCGGCACATATTTGCCGGGATTGCCCGAGAACTTCTCCGCGACGTGGAAAGGCTGCGAGAGGAAGCGCTGTATCTTGCGCGCTCGGGCAACGGTGGTCTTGTCCTCGTCGGACAGCTCGTCCATGCCCAAAATGGCGATGATGTCTTGGATCTCTTTGTATTTTTGCAAGATCTCCTGCACCTGTCTCGCGACGCGGTAATGCTCTTGTCCGACGATCTCTTCGGACAAAATGCGCGACGAGGATTCGAGCGGATCGATCGCCGGATAGATGCCCTGCTCGGCGATCTTGCGGCTGAGAACGGTCG
>CABKMX010000048.1 GCA_902373595.1 uncultured Christensenellaceae bacterium | reverse complement strand
AAAGAAGATTGAGGATGTCCGCGCCGGCGACATGGTCATGACTTGGAATTTCTTTACCGGGCAAAAAGAGGCGCAGCCGGTCATCGTGCATTGGAATCACGGCGAAAAAGAAACCGAAGTGATTGAGCTCAAGTTCTCCGACGGCAGTACAATCAAAGTGGTAACGGATCACGGCTTCTTCAATGCCGATCGCAATGAGATGGTGTTCATTTCGGCGGACAACTACAGCGAATTCCTCGGCGAAGACTTCGCGCTCGACAACGGAGAGGGATGGTCGACCGTCACGCTGGTCGACGTGAGCATCTACAGAGAGTTCACCGGCGTCTATTCGCTCTTGACCGCATACAACGGCAACGTGTTTATGGACGGCAAATTGTCGATGACAAGCGAGGCAGTCAAAGGATTGTTCACCTATTTCGAGATGGGTGAAAACATGATGTACGACCAAGCCAAAATGCAGGCGGACATCGAAAAGTACGGCCTGTTCGAGTATGAAGATTGGGCGGAATATGTGACCGAAGAGGAGTTCTACGCGCTCAACGGACAATATTTCTCAATCATCGTCGGCAAGGGCTATCTCGACATCGAGGACATTCCCTACCTCATCCAATCTCAATTGAGATGAAGCATGCGCAAGGACGGATCTCCGCAAGGGGGTCCGTCCGAAGCCGCGCAGACGCATGGAAGCGCTCGCATAAAAATTTTTCGAGAGTGCGTCAAATTGTTTGACATTTGCTTTGATTTACGCTATCATAGTCAATGCTGTTGCGAATATGCGGTTATGGCGGAATAGGCAGACGCGTACGTTTGAGGGGCGTATGGGCAACCATCCGGGTTCAAGTCCCGGAGATTGAATGGCGAAAAACGAGCCGGTTGGGCTCGTTCTTCGCTTTGGTGCGGTTACCGGGACATTTTTACGCGTAAATTCGAGTACATATCGATGTTTTTCGCCGCAAGACTTGTCATCGCGCGCTTGTGATGTTATAATGTTACCAGAAAGTTCGGAGAGATCTATGGAAAAGTTCACTCAAATGCTCAACGACGTGGGCTCGTGGCTCACCACTCAGGGGATCAAGGCGGTCTTTGCGATCATCGTACTTTTGATCCTGTTCAAGGTCACCAATTTCGTCACAAAAAAATTGGCGAAGTTTATGCGCAAGAAGAATTTGGACGAGGCGGTCGTCCGCGTCACCGAGACGTGGTCGCGCCGCGCGATCAAGTTCATCCTGTTGATCATCTTCATCGCCTATCTCGGCTTCGAGACGTCCAGCATCACCGCGGCAATCGCGTCTTTGGGCGTGACCATAGGTCTTGCGTTGCAGGGCTCGCTGTCCAATATCGCGGGCGGCATCGTGCTGCTTGTCACGCGTCCTTACCGCGTCGGCGACGAGATCGAGCTGGACGGCAACAAGGGCACCGTCGAGGACATCAAGCTGTTCTACACCTACATCCGCAAATCGGACAACACCTTGGTGGTCATCCCCAACAGCACCGCCGCGAACGATGAGATCATCAACTATACGACCAAGCCGACGCGCCGCGTCGAGCTGATCTTTTCGGTCGCGTACGAGAACGACTTCGAGACCGCAAAGGCGATCATCCTCGAATGCGTGAAGGGGCTTGACTATGCGCTCGAAGATCCCGCGCCGTTCGTCGGCGTGGAGGCGCACGCCGCGTCGAGCGTGGACATCGCGGTCAAGTTTTGGGTGCCGACGGACAAGTATTACGACGCCAAGTATGCGATGCGCGAGGCGGTAAAGCTCGCGTTCGACGCCAACGGCATAGAGATCCCCTATCCGCAATTGCAGATCCACACCGCCGCGGACAAGGAGAGCAAAACCGAGACAAAGAAAAAATAATATGCGCGGCGAAAGCCGCAAAAAGGAGGGAATATGAGCACAATTTCCAAACGGAAGAAGATAGTCATCACCGCCGTTGCAGCAGTTTTGGTCATCGTGCTTGTCGTCGGCTTGTCCGTCTTCGGCTGGCTGTACGCATTTGACTATCGCAAAGACCCCGTTCAAAAGGCGACGAGCGTAACCGTGGACGACGACGGCAAATTGCGCGTGCTGCAATTGACCGATCTTCACCTGACCGCGCCGGCTTGGAACGGCAACGATCAACAGACCATCGAGTGGGTCAAGACGGCGATCCGCCTCGCCGATCCCGACGTCGTCGCGGTCACCGGCGACGCGGCCATGAGCATCTATTGGTACCGCCAGCGCGAAAAGGGCATCGTCGCGATCGCCGAGATCTTTGAAGAGGCGGGCGTTCCTTGGATGTACACGCTCGGCAACCACGACGGAGAGTGGAGCTGGGACACCCAAGCGCTCGTCGGTCAAGAGAACGAGGAGCAGGGCAACGAAGAGCTGCTTGAGATCTTGCAGGGCTACAAGTATTCGCTGATGCAGAAGGGCGACACCACCGGCACAGGCAACTATGTAATCGACGTCGTCGACAAGGACGGCAACGTCGTCTACGGGCTGATCAATATGGATACGCACGGCAAGGTCTTCAATGAAGACGGCAGCCGCGGCCCCGAATATATGGGCTTGTCCGCCGATCAGGTGCAGTGGTATGAGCGCGAGATCGAGGCGCTTTGCGAGCGCGCCGGAAAGCCCGTCAATTCCGCGCTGTTCATGCACGTCCCCCTCTATGAGTATCAGGACGCGCTGGACAACTATCCGCTCTGGGGCAGCTTTACGCAATACAGCATCCAAGACCATTGCTATGTGCCCGAGACGAACATCGGCATGTACGACAAGATGGTCGAGTTGAAAAGCACCGACTTCGTCACCGCGGGGCACGACCACGACCACAATTTTGCGGTGATGTATGAGGGCAAAGACCGCGACAGCGATTTTCCTGTCATCTTGCACTACGGCAGGACGTCGGGCGTCGAGGCGTGGGAGAGACGCATCCCGATCGGAGCGAGCGTCATCGACATCAACGTCAACGCGACGACGACCGAGAGCAGATACAAGATCAGCGTCATCGAGCCGCCCGAGAGCTTCGTCTACAACGAATATTCCGGCTGGTAACGCCGCAAAAAAGCCGCCCCTCATGCGAGGAGCGGTTTTTTCGTATGCTTATGCGGTCAGCTTGACTGCCGACAACGTCGCGTTTGCCCCTACCGTCGCGGTGTAGCCGCCGGTGTAGGAGGGGAAAGTCAGCGCGAGGTTGAGCTCGTCGCTTTGATTGAGCGTAAGCACATAGCTGCCCGATATCGGGGTCGCCTGGCTCGCCGCGGCATATACGGTTTGCTGAGTCGACGCCACGGGAGCGTCGTTTTGGAGGACTTGAGCGGTCACGTTGCCCGCCGCGCTCGGCGAGACGTTGAGCGAGTAGGAGACGAGATAGGTTCCCTGCTGCTGTATCGTCAGAGTGTTCGTCGCCGCGCCCATATTTTCGTTTGCGCCGGCGGTGTTCAACTCAAGCTCGACCGGGGTGGTAGTGTCGTTGACAGTCGGCGTCTGCGTCGCGTTTTGATAGAGCAGACCGTACGCGGTCGAGATCGCCGGTCCCGTGGGCCCCGTCGGACCTGTCGCGCCCGTCGCGCCTGCCGCCCCTGCGGCACCTTGTGCGCCTTGCGGACCTGTCGGTCCGGTCGGACCCGTTGCGCCGGTCGCGCCAGCCGCGCCTTCGAGCCCTTGAATGCCCTGTGCGCCCTGCGGCCCGGTCGGTCCCGTAGGTCCCGTCGGTCCTGTCGGACCCGTCGCGCCCGTTCCGCCCGTGCCGGCAGGACCTGTCGGCCCGGTAGGTCCGATCAAACCCTGTATCCCTTGCGGACCGGTCGGACCCGTCGGCCCCGTTGCGCCCGCGCCTCCCGCGCCGGCAGGTCCCGTAGGACCGGTGGGACCGATTAAGCCCTGTACGCCTTGAAGCCCCTGTACGCCCTGCGGACCTGTCGCGCCCGTAGGCCCGGTAGGTCCTGTAGGTCCTGTCGGTCCCGTCGCGCCGGAAGGACCTCCGGGAGGTCCCATAGGCCCCGTAGGTCCTGTCGGACCGGTCACGATATAATATGGCGGCGCGCTAGAGCCCGTGCGTCTGCCGCAATTGCAAAAGTTGCATCCCATTCCAAACATCTTCATTCTCCTTGTCGGAAGTTCCGTGGCAGTATATGTCGAGAGGGCGGAATGGGTGAAAATGAAGATTTTTGGCACTGAAAAACAGTTGACAAACGATGTTTTCGGGGATAAAATGATAGATACGATTGCAGTGCCGATGTCGGCACGCGCAGGGACAAGCGTCCCGTGACGAGCGTCACAGAGAGCCTCTCCTCGGCTGAAAGAGAGGTACGCGGCGGCGGAAACGTACCACCCGGCGAAAAGCACGTCTTGCCGAACGAATCGGCTCAATGAGATGCGGCGAAAGCCGTGAAGTAAGGTGGAACCACGCCAAGGCGTCCTTGCATATGCAGGGGCGCCTTTTTTGGAGGAATATATGATCAAAGTCACTTTGAAGGACGGAAGCGCGCTCGAGTGCGCGGAAGGAGAGAGCGTAGCGCAGATTGCGGCGCGCATTTCGGAAGGGCTGGCGCGTGCGGCGCTCGGCGCGATTGTCGACGGCAATGTCGTCGAGTTGGGCTATGTGCCCGAAAAGGACTGCAATTTGCAGATTTTGACGTTCAAAGACCCCGAGGGCAGGCGCATTTACCGCCATACCTGCTCGCACGTTCTCGCGCAGGCGATGAAGAGCGTGCATCCGACGGTCAAACTCGCAATCGGACCGGCGATTGACGAGGGATTTTATTACGATTTCGACTTTGCGACGCCCATCTCGTTCGAAGAATTGGAGATGGTCGAGCGCGAGATGGCGAAGATCATCAAGGCGGACTACAAGCTCGAGAGATTCGTGCTGCCGCGCAAAGAGGCAATCGAGTTGATGCAGAGCTACAACGAGCCCTACAAGGTCGAGCTGATTAACGATCTGCCCGAGGACGCGGAGATCTCCTTCTATCGCCAAGGCAATTTCGTCGACCTGTGCGCAGGTCCGCACTTGCCGTCGACGGGCATGATCAAGGCGTTCAAGCTGACCTCGCTGACCGGCGCGTATTGGCGCGGCAACGAGCACAACAAGATGCTCTCGCGCGTCTACGGCACCTGCTTTGACAAAAAGAGCGAATTGACCAAGTATCTCGCGGCGGTCGAAGAGGCGAAAAAGCGCGACCACAACAAGCTGGGCAGAGAGCTGGGCATCTTCATGACCGACGAGCGCATTGGGCAGGGCTTGCCGCTGCTCATGCCCAAGGGCGAGCGCATCTTCCGCACCCTCGTCCGCTTTGTCGAGGACGAAGAGGACAGGCGCGGCTACGTCCGCACCCGCACGCCGTACATGGCGAAGTCCGACCTCTACAAGGTGTCAGGGCACTGGGATCACTACAAGGACGGCATGTTCGTCATCGGCGACGAGAGCAAGGACGACGAGGTCTATGCGCTGCGCCCGATGACCTGCCCCTTCCAATACACGATCTACAACAACGGGCTCAAGAGCTACCGCGACCTGCCGATCAGGTACGGCGAGATCTCGACCCTGTTCCGCAACGAGAGCAGCGGCGAGATGCACGGTCTCATCCGCGTCCGTCAGTTCACGATCAGTGAAGGGCACATCGTCTGCACGCCCGAACAGCTCGAAGAGGAGTTCAAGGGCGCGGTCGACCTCATCAAGTTCATGCTCAAAGCTGTCGGCTTGCAGGACGACGTCACCTACCGCTTCTCCAAGTGGGACCCGAACGACAAAAAGAAGTATATCTACGAACCCGACGTCTGGGCAAAGGCGGAGGCGACGATGAAAAAGATCCTCGACCACCTCGGCATCGAGTATACCGAAGCGGTCGGCGAGGCGGCGTTCTACGGACCCAAACTCGACATCCAGATCAAGAACGTCCACGGCAAAGAGGACACAATCATCACCGTTCAGGTCGACATGTTCCTCGCCGAGAACTTCGACATGACCTACGTCGACGAAAACGGCGAAAAGCGCCGTCCCTACATCATCCACCGCACGTCGATAGGCTGCTTCGAGCGCACGATCGCATTGCTCATCGAAAAGTACGCCGGCGCGTTCCCGATGTGGATCGCCCCGACGCAGGTCAAAATCCTCAGCGTCACCGAGCGCAACGAGGAGTATGCAAAGAGTATCTCGGACGCGCTGTCGAGACGCGGCATCCGCTGCGAGGTCGATTCGCGCAACGAGACTATCGGCTATAAGATCCGTTCCGCGCAGCTCGAAAAGGTGCCGTATATGCTCGTCGTCGGCGACAAAGAGGCGCAAGAGGGCAAAGTCTCCGTCCGCAGAAGAGGAGAGGGCGTGATCGGCGAGATGACAGTCGACGAGTTCGCTCAAAGGGCGGTGGAGGAGATCGAGACGAGAAGCCTTCTTTGATGCTTCGCTTTTAGGGGCAACCCGAAAATAACGCATCGAATCAAAACGCGCGCGTTTGCTTGCAAACTGTGCGCGTTTTTCATACTCGCTATTTTCGGTTTTCCCCTAAAATACCCCTTCCCACGCGGCACGTTCGCTCACCGCTCACGACCGCGCAAAGGGCGGCCGTCAAAGAGCGCGGTCATTTGACAGCCGCGCTATCGAGTCGCGCGAGAAGCGCGGTTTCGCGCGACAGGAAGCGCTACCTTGTCAACAAAAATGTGACTTCACGTTTTGACTTTTGGTATGTGAATAACGATATGATACTCGACGCTGCCGCCTCCGCGAGGCTTCTCTGTTCCGCGCTCGCTTAAAGCTGCTTGGTTCTGTTTGTCGGTTTTTTCTTTACTGATTTTGAATTATTCAATGCGGATCCTTGTCAATCCGAAAATAATGAATCGGATAAAAAACGGGCGAGTCCGAGTTGCGGACGCGCCCGAGTTTTATTTTGCCGGTCAGACCTGTTTTGCGGTCGCGGCGACCTTGGTCGGCGCCTTTTCGGTCACATAGCCGCTCATGCCGTTGAAGAGGTTGCGGATGTGGTCGCCGACGCGTTCGAGATCGTTGACAAGGTGCAGCCACACCGCACCCGAGTCGGCGGAACATTGTCCTTTGGCGAGACGCTCGATGTGCGTCGCCTCAAACTTGTCCTTGCAGTCGTCGACCGCCTGTTCCGCCTCGTCCACTTGAGCGCGGAGGGACAGATCGCGGCTTTCGAACGCGCGCATCACCAATGTGTACAGCTCGTTTATGTCGGCGGTCATCTCGTCCAGCTCTTTGAGCGCGTCGGGGGAGAAGGACGACTTTTGCTTGGCGAGAAGGTCGGCGTATTCGCATATGTTCTCGGCATAGTCGCCTATGCGTTCGAGGTCGGAGATCGCGCGGTAATAGCTGCTCAATTCGCGTTCGCTGTCAGCGGTCAGGGGGTTGGTGGACAGCTTGACGTTGTAGGCGGTCAGCTCTTTGAGCAAAAAGTTGAGGTGGTCTTCGCGCGAGCGGAACTTTTCGCGCTTATCGAATTTGCCGTCGCGGACCGCGCCGATCGCCCAGTCCAGGTTCTTCTTCGCGATCTGCGCCATCAGCTCTATTTCTTTGCGCACCTGCGCAAGCGCGATGGTAGGCGTAGCGAGCAGTCTTTCGTCGACGTAC
>CABKMX010000047.1 GCA_902373595.1 uncultured Christensenellaceae bacterium | reverse complement strand
ACCTTGTCCACGCCCTTGACGTAGCCTTGCGCATATTCCGCTTTGTAGCCGAGCGCACACAGCGCGTCCCAAGCGTTGTCAAGTTTGATTGCGTTGATGATGCTCGAACCGGCGCCCTGATAGCGCGGTTCCTTCGCCATTTGCCCGATGACGGCGATTGACTTGTCCTTGGACACGGGCAAGATCTTGTCGTCGTTCTTCATCAAGATCATCGAGCTTTCCGCCGCCTCTTGAGCGACTTTGTGATTGCGCTCATAGTCGCACTCGTCCTTGGCGTTCTCGAGCGTCGCCTTGGATTTGAGCACGAGATCGACGATGCGGTCGACCACTTCGTCCAGCTCCTCCTGTTTGAGCGAGCCGTCGGCGATCGCCGCCTTGATCTTGGGCTGATTGTACTTGCCCGACGAGGGCATCTCGAGGTCGGTCCCCGCCTTGACGCCGGGCACCCTGTCCACGCTCGCGCCCCAGTCGGTGACGACGAGACCTTGGAAGCCCCATTCGTCGCGGAGCACCTTCTTTTGCAGCCACTCGTTCTGCGAGCAATACTCGCCGTTGAGGCGGTTGTACGCATTCATAATCGTCCAGGGCTGAGCCTCTTTGACCGCAATCTCGTATTGAGTGAGATAGACTTCGCGCAACGTACGCTCGTCGGCGCACTCGTTGACGATCATGCGGAACGCCTCCTGCGAGTTGACCGCGAAGTGTTTGAGCGACGTGCCGACGCCCTTGGACTGAACGCCGTTTATGAATGCCGCGGCGCACTTGCCCGCAAGATAGGGGTCTTCGGAGTAGTATTCGAAGTTGCGGCCGCACAGCGGCGAACGCTTGATGTTGGCACCGGGACCGAGCAGCACGGATACCTTTTCGCGAATACACTCGTCCGCAATCGCGCTGCCCATCTTGAACGCGACCTCGGGGTCCCACGAGCAGGCGACCGTCGCCGCCGGGGGCATGCAAGTCGCCGGCACGGAGTTGCCGAGCGGAGCGCTCTTCTTCTTTTTGTCCTTCTTGTCTTTTTTGTCGTTCTTCTTGCGCAGACCGTGAGGCCCGTCGGTCAGCATAATCGACGGCAAGCCGTACTTTTCGAACGGCTTCGTGGTCCAATAATCTTTTCCGCAGACGATGTCCGCCTTTTCGTCCAAAGTCATCTTGGAGACGATTTCGGGATGCTTCATAATCCTCCACCTCGCCCTTTGGGGCATTTTGATTTTATGGTTTTATTATAACACGCGCGGAGACGTTCTGTCCATAAAATAAAAAGGGTGTGCGCGTTTACGCATACCCTTTTTGTCCATAAATTTTGCCAATATTTTACATTACACGCGCAAAGGCTCGCGCACGCGGCGAACAGCGCCGCCGCGAGCATTGCCGCAAAAGTCTTTTCATGATCCTTGCTCCTGTTGTTATTTCCCGTTGTTTACGGATCTTTCGCTCTGTTTGAGACTGAGTCGGACGAGTCTGTCCTTGCTCGCCATCTGTGTAATCACGTCCTTGACGCATTTGTCGAGGTCGCTGCCCTCGGAGTAGTCGGCTTTGAACACAAAGTCGACCCTGCCCTCGCCGATCAGCCGCTCGCACACCTGCGGCTTGCGGCCGGAATAGACGCCGATCGAACAGCCTCCGCCCACTTTGACCAGCTTCATGCAAGGGATATCGGTCACTCCGTCGCCGAAGTAGATCATGTTGCGGAATGGCACGGGCCGCTCGTTTTCGGGCACATATTGATTGATCGTGCGGTCGTCCCAGAGCTCGAGCGCCTGCTTGTTGATGCGGTAGAGGAATTGCGTCTTGCCTGTGAAGTTGACCGCGACCGCAGGCCATACCGCCGCGCCGTTCTCGTCATAGTGGAATTCGCATGCATATATGCGCTTGAACTCGTCCGCGATTGCCGTCCCCTCGATGATCTCTTTGAGCCCCGAAGAGATGATGTAGTGCTCGACCTGCACGCCCTGTGACTTGCCGTACTCGTTGATCCGCGCAAACCACTCGGTCACACCCGGGAAGAACTCCACGCTCTTGCCGAATTGCACAAAGTTCTCGCGGCGCACCGGCCTCTCCGCCGCTTTCGATGCGCGCAATATCTGATACATATATGCGAGCACGCGGTCCATCGGCGCGTCGGGATTTTCGGCAAGCTCGGTCGCCTTGTTCCAAAACGCGTCCTTTTTGACCCCGAGGTTGGGGATGAGCTCGTAATTCTGCATATCGGTCGTGCACAACGTCTTGTCGAAGTCGTACATCAATGCGATCGTGGGGATCTTGTTCTTTTTCATATTCCTCCGAAAAGCGCACCCCGAAAGGTGCGCCTTGCCATGTTCGGTTACTTGTCCTCGGGCGGAGCGTCGTCCTTGACCTCTCCCGACCCGTTGTCGACGACTTCGGGCGCGTTCGGCGCGTCGGTATTCATATCGGCGGCGTCGTTACCGTTTGCGGCTTCGCCGCCTTCGCCCGTCGCACCGAGAGCGGCTTGCTCCATCGCGATCTCCGCCTCGACGTTCTCGGCGATGCCGACCGCCTCAGCCTCTTCCTGCTCGTTGCCCTGCGCAAGACCGCGCTCACGCAATTGACGCACGACCTCGGCGTGCTCCTTCTTGCCCAGCTTGTAGAAGAGGAGCGTGATGAACATCAACGCCGCGGACACAGCCGAAACTATGAACGCTACGTTGTAGTAGTTGAGCGCGCTCTCGACGGTGGCGGCGTCGGGCGCCCAAAACTCATCTTCGGGAATCGTGCTGGGCTTGACAAGGTTGGAGGACTGATAGCCCATCGCGTCCTTGACATAAGCCATCACGACGATGCCGATGTTGGTGAACACGAGTACGAGCGCATAGAGGAACGTCTGAATGAAGCCCTCGAGACGCTTGCCCGTCTTGAGCTGTTGATAGTCGGACAGCTGCGCCATCATCAGCGGCTGTAGCGACGCGATCGCGTTGAACAGCGAGATGAACCGCAGAAGAGTGATCACGACGACGCTCCAAGTGCCCTGCGGAATGTTCTCTATGCCGATGCTGCCGAGGATGAGATATCCCACCGTGTTGCAGCCTGCCCAGAACATCAAGATCGTGCGGCTGTTGAATTTGCGCGTCATCAACGGCAGCAAGATCATGTTCGGCGTCGCGGCAAAGCCGGTGATCATCGTGAGACCGCCGAAGATCGCAAGACCATTGACGACGTCGACCTCCCCGAGCTCGGTGACCGCATATCTCAATCTGCCGATATACTCGGAGTCGATCTCGACGACCGTACGGCAGCAGCCGAGAATGAGCGCGAGCGTCAAGACCATCAGCGGCTTGTTTTTGACGACCATCTTCAAGCCCTCGATCAAGCCGACCTTTTCCTTGTTTTCGTTGGTGACGATCAGCCTCTCCTTGACCTTGAACAGGCACATGACGAGCGCAAGTCCGACCGCCGCATAGACAAAGCCGAGGATGCGATACGCCATAAACTCTTTACCCAAATTGGTAAAGTAGCTCTTGATGACGTTGCCGAGCACGTTCATGACAGTCGGCGAGAAGCCTATGACAAGACCTATCGGCGACCAAATGTCCGCACGTTCCTGTTGATTGGGCGTGACGACGCCGGGCAGCATATAGTAGGTGTTTTGGAAGAGGTTCCAAAGGATGAGCGTCGGGATGCAGGTGCAGTACGCATATATGACGCGATTCCGCTCCAAGGCAAATTGCGGCTGCCATGTCGACAAGATCGCAAACACCGCGAGGATGGGCGCAAGGATCAGAATGAAAGGCTTGTAGCGTCCGAACTTTGTGTTGGTGTTCTGCAACAGCTTGCTGAAAAACGGCTGGATGATGAGTCCCAGCACGCTGGCGATCAAACATATCCACGCACCGTGGATGACGTTGAAGTTGTAGATCGTCGGGATCTGCGTCGCGGTGATGAGACCGGACACGACCGTTACGACCGTGCTCATACCGAACGCGCTTCCGGCAAAGCATGCTATCTCTTTGAGATTGAGATATCTGCCCTTGGGCGGCGTTTTCCAAAATACTTTGAGTGTCTTGGGAAGTTCTTTGATCTTTTCTTTGAGTGTGGGCTTGGCGTCGTTGTTTTCGCTCATAATCTCTCCCTTTTTGCGCCTTGGCGCATTTTCTTTAATAAAAGTTTAACACGCTCTCGCCCGATAGTCAACGAATATTTTCCTTATTTCTGTTTTAATTTATGCAGCCGTCCCGCTCTTTCCGCCCGATCTCGGCGCGCGGCACGGACGGCGAGATCGCGTTTGAGCCAACCGCCCTCTTTCCGGATCCGATGTTGATGTGTCCTGATATTTTTTGGTGCCCGTGTCGATTATAATTGTTTATCGATCCGTGCGCCCTGTGTTTTTGACTGTTCCGAACCGCCGGCCGAGCCGCATTCTGTCTTTGCCGAAAATACGCTTTCCGTATATTATTCTACTAATCTAAAAATAAAACTTTGAAAAAAGGTTGCCTTTCTTTACCGACGCGTGTTAGAATAGGTGCAGTACCGCAACGAGGGAGATTATGGCAAGCACAATCAAACGCAAGATCAACGAAGGCATTACCCAAGTCAAAAACGCCGCCTCTTTCATCATCACGGACGTCACCTCGCACTGGAGCAAACCCGGCAAGGGCAATTACGTCTCGTACAAGGAGATCCTCAACTACTCCATCGGTGGAATGGGTCAGAACATGCTCATATATCTGCTCGGATATATGGCTCTCGGCGTCACCAACACGCTGTTCGCGTCGACCATCGGCATACGTCCGATGCACTTGCAGAACATGCTCACCGTGCAGACGATCCTCAACATCGTCTTTCAGATTATTCGCGGCAAGATCGTCGACAACACCAACACGCGATGGGGCAGGTTCCGACCATATCTGGCGATAATGGGCGCGCCGCTTGCGATCATCAGCGTCATTTTCGTCTTTTTGCCGTTCGAATCGATGTCGTACAGCGACAAATACACGGCTGTGTTCGTGTTCGCGATCGCGATATCGATAGGTCAGCCGCTCTATCAGACGGCATATACCAACCTCGGCAGCGTCATCTCTCCCAGCACCGCCGAACGCTCGAAGGTGCTCGCCATCAGTTCTCTGATCTATTCGTTCGCGCCGACCATCTATCAGCTTTTCGTCCCGATATTCTCCAACCTGACCGGCGGATTCACCGACATCAGGACATACAAATTCATCGTCGTACCGATCGGTATCCTCGGCGTATTCCTCAGCTTCTTCGCATTCTTCGGATGCAAGGAGCGCATCGTCTCGTCCAAGCACTTCGTCAAAAAGGTCAGCATCATCGGCGGCTGCGTCGCCGTGTGGCGCAACAAGTACTGGTGGCTGAGGACCGTCTCCACCTGGTTCAACTTCCTCGAAGGCGCATATCTCGTGCTGTTCGGCTGGATCTACATATACGGTACGCAGGATATGAACGTGTACGGGATTCTGCAGACGGTGCTTTCGATCGCGTCGGGGCTTTCGATGTTCGCGACGCCGTTCTTCCTCAAATGGCTGGGCAACAAGGGCATACTGCTCTTCCACAACGTGCTCAACATCGTTTTCATCGGTTGTATGCTCGCGTGCTACGAGATCCCTCTTTTGTACTTCCTCTTCCTGTGGATCAACACCTTCATCAACCAGCTGCAGCTCGTCTACAACCCGGTGCTCAACGCCGAGGTCAAGGACTCGATACAGTGGCAGTCGGGCAAGCGCGTCGACTATATGCTCGAAGTCGCTGCGCTGATCGGAACGCCGGTCACGATTCTCACGGGCTATTTCCTGCCGTACATCTACGAGTCCTACGGCCTCACCGTCAACTATGACGTGCTGTACGACCCGAGCGTACGCAACAGTCTTTTCTATATGCTGTGCGCGCTGTCCATACTCGGCGCCGCGCTCAACCTCGCGCCCTATTTCCTCTACAATCTGTCGCGCGAGAAGCACAGCATGATCGTACTCGCGCTCAAATACCGCGCGGCAAACACCGACTACCGCACCGGCGATCTCACTCCGCATCAGGTCAAAGATCTCGTCGAGAGCTACAACTATATGGTCGAACGCCGCGACGCCGCGCAGCCCGACATCAAGGAAAAGAAGGAAGAGATGAAAGCTGCAAAGGCTGTGTTCAAGACCGCGCAGAAGGAATACGAGGCGCTTTACGAGCGCATCGAAAAGGATACTCCCAAGGGCGAAGAGGTCGTCAAGACGGATGAACTGCTCGCGCTCGAAGAGATCTATCATCAGCAGAAACAGGCATACAAAGACGCTCGTTTCGCCTACAAGGACGCGTGCAAACTCAAACGCGACAAAGAGGCTATCGAAGAATTCATCGTTCCCGAGATCGGCAAGTGGGACACCCCCAAGATGCAGGTCAAACTTGCTCTGTCGCGGGCTATCGTCGCGATCGACAAAAACGATGTCGTCTCCACCCCCCTCGACCTGTCCGGCGTTCAGGTCCCCGATCTGACCGAGTGGACGGCATCTCTCGCCGAGAAGAGACGCGCCGCAAAACAAGCCAAGCTCGACAGGCGCGGCAAGGGCGAGACCGCTCCCGACATGACCGAGTGGGCGCAACGCAAGGCGGCGAGGCTGACCAAGTCGCTCGAGGCGCTGATCAAGCGCACCGCGACGCGCTACAAAATCATGCAATCACTGTCCAAGCTCTTCTTCCCCAAGGGACTTGAGTATGACTACGAAGAGGCATACAAAAAGGAGCTCGGCGTCGTCTGCAACACCAAGGAGGAAAAGAAGGCGCAGAACAAGCGCATCCGCTCCGCTCAATTCAAGTACAACCGCTTTGCTTCGGCTTACAAGCTGTACATCGAGAGCGAGCAGGTCATCATCGACTACAACGACCGCAACAACTTCTTCGACCACATCCTCGGCATGTATGACGAGAGCGTCGCCGAGGCGGCGCGTATCGACCGCGAGGCAGAAGAAAAGGCTCGCGCCGAAAAGGCGGCAAAGGACGCCGAGATTGCCGAAATCAAGCTGGAGCGCCGCATCCGCAAAGACGCCAAAAAGGACGCGAAGGCGCACGGCGTGACCTTCGACGACGCATATCTCGAACAGTTCCGGCAAGAACATGCGGCCGACTATGCGGCGCCGACCACAGCCGCCGACGAGCCTTCGGACGACGCACTGCAAGGCGATTCCGGCGCGGACGACGCACCGCAAGACGTCGAACAACCCGGCGACGGCACCGCCGCAGACAACGCCAAAAAGGAGGGCACCGGCAATGAGGACTAAAAAAACAATCGCTTTCATTTCCGCAACAATCATATTGCTGTCCGTCGCCGCCATGGCGATGACGGGATGCACCACGCCTATCGGAAACGACGAAGCCTACGACATTCTCATGGACGCGCTCGATCTCTCGGTTGCCGCCGACCCCTACCGCGACACCGCAATCTTCACCGGCGACGCGACCAGCGAGACGAACGGATACATCTTCGCCTACAAAGAGGCGGTCCGTTCGGGCGACGTCATCACCAACACCAACGTCAACGTCCACTGCGACCAGGACGCGTCTTACAACCTTCATGTCGACGAGGACCTTATGGTCGACCTCTATCAGGAGACGTGGAACGTCAATGCCGTCACCGGCGGCGCAGGATCGAAGATAGGCGATTTCGGTTTCATCGTCGGTCCCTACCCC
>CABKMX010000046.1 GCA_902373595.1 uncultured Christensenellaceae bacterium | reverse complement strand
CGGCAGCGCGCCCAAAATGTCGGCGGTCAATTCGACCTTGTTGTCGATCAACACGTCCGCGCCCATTGCGCGCTTCACGACCTCGCCCGCCTCCGTGCAGGGGAAGACCTCGACCTCGCCTATCGCGCGAAACGCGTCCCAATCGAGGTCGCCGGGGTTGGCGCAGTCGCCGTCCAAAACGACAATTTTGACGTCTTTCATATCGATATTATAGCATCGCGCGCGCGTTTTGTCACGCCGACGGCGCGGCGATTCACGCCAAAAAGCCCATCCTCACCTTCTTTTTGCCGGGCGAAAACTCGTTTTCCGCCTTCGCCTTGTCAAAGTCCTCTTTGGTCAAGATCTGATCGTCGCATCCGGACATCTGCCAGCGAAGCGCCGCCTTTGCCCATGTACGCTCGAACAGATTGCGCACATATCTGCCGTTGGAAAACTCCTTGGCGGTGATGAATCCCTCGCTCAAACCGTCGAAAAACTCCTTCGCCGCGGCGAGCATCTCCTTGTCACACTTGAACGCCGACATTGCCATCAGCTTGAAGATCTCGAACAGCTCTTTGCGCGAATAGTTGTGGAACTCGATCTTGTACGGCATGCGGCTCCTGAGCCCGGGATTGAGGTCCATCAGCTCCTCCATCTCGTCGGTGTAGCCCGCCATGATCACGACAAAGTCGTCGCGGTGATTCTCCATCTCCGCGATCAGGGTGTCGATCGCCTCGCGCCCGAAATCCTTGTCCGAATCCCTCACCGACAGCGAATACGCCTCGTCGAGGAAGAGCACCGATCCGTATGCGTCGCGGCATATCTGCGAGGTCTTGGGCGACGTCTCGCCGATGTATCTGCCGCACAGGTCGCGCGCGCCGTGCTCGTAAAATTCGCCGATGCGCAGCACGCCCTTCTCTTTGAGCAGCTTGCCCAATATGCGCGCGATCGTCGTCTTGCCCGTGCCGGGACTGCCGACGAACCGCATATGGATGCAGGGGCGCTTTTTGGACTTGCTCTTTTTAGCGGACAATATCTGCGCGACGATCTCCTTGATCTGCCGCTTGATGTTTTCGCAGCCGATCATCGCGTCCAGCTCTTCCTGCGCGCTCCTGTCGTCGTCCGGCTTTTTGAACAGCGACATTGCGGCTTCCGCTGCGTTGACGACGTTCTCTTTCTGCCCCGTCTTCGCCATGGTCACGAGACGGTTGTAGATCATCTCCCTGACGACCTTGGTCACCGTGCGCAAACCGTAAAATCTGCCGTCCGACTTCTCTTCGCGCAGCTTTTCGAAAAACGCCTGCTTCGCGTCGTCGGCAAGCGCGAACCCCAGCCTTTCAAACTCGCGCCGCGCATATTCCGCCAGCTCGTCCTGCGAAAACGGCGGGAATGAGACAGCCTTCACGCCCATCCTGTCGTTGATCGCATAGCACACCCTCGCCAGCACGCCCTTGTCAACATAGGGCACGCGGAAGACGATGATGTTGCCGCTCAGATTGGCTTCGACGATCGCGTCCAGACACTTGCGGAACAGCCCCGAATCTATCGACCCCATCCACTCGCTGATGTCAAAACAGACGATGTCGCGCGCTGCGCGCAAAAGCGGATCGTTCAAGGCCGAGGCGATCTTGCCCATCAGCTCTTCCATTTCGCCCTGCTTCGCCCCGACGAGAGGCAGCGTGTGCTCGAACACCTTCATCGTCCTGCCCGCCTTCACCACGGGCGCAAGCGCCGTGCCCAGCATCTCCAAATAGGTGCTCAGCCCGTGCCCGTCCTCAATCGAGAAGACGTAGCTGCGCCCGACCATGACCTCGGTCAACGCGTCGTTCACCAGCGGACCGACATCGGCAAGTTCGCGTATCAGCGCCTTGAACTCCGCCGCCCCGATGAGTTCGTTTGCGGCTTTGAGCAGCCCGTCGCGATCGACGCTGCCGCTCCGTCCCACCCTCTTGACTTCGCCGTCCGTCTGCATCACCTCTATGTCATCCTCGTCGTCTTCGTCTTCCTTGTCGTCATCGAAGATGTCGCAGCTTGCTTCCTCGTCTTCGCCCTTGTCTTTTTTGTCTATGATCTTGGCGATGTCTCCGAGCAGCGCGTCCAATTTTCGAGCGTTATCGTCATTGCCGATCTCCGCGGTCGTCAGCTTGATCGGCAGCTTGTCCAGCTTGAACTTGTCCGTCAAATGCGCCGTCATCGCATTGAGGAAGACCGTCAGCTCGTCTTTGGTGCCTTTGAACTTCATCTTGACGCCGTCGGCGCTTTGACTGAGATCGCTGACGCTCTCCGTCTGCTTTGCCGCGTCCGTGATCTCGGCAATGAACTCTTTTGCGGCTTTTTGGTCGAATATCGTAAAACGTACTTCGAACATGATTTTCCTCCGTGGCGCAAAAGCGCCGTCATCTTTTTTATTATACCACAGACGTTCGGCGCGCGCAACGATATAACTTTTTATTGATAAATTGCCCGCCTTTCCATCTTTTAGTGCAAAAATGCGAAAAATTTTTGCGTTTTTGCGTTAAAACACTTTACTTCGCTAATGTAATAAAGTATAATTAGCGTATCAACTCACAAGGAGTGTAATCATGAAAAAGAAAATCGTCATCGCGGCGGTCACCGTCGCACTTGTTTTGAGCATGGCATTCGTTTTCGCCGCCTGCGGCAATGGCGGCGAAGATCCCGGCATCCTCTTCGGCAAGGAATTGCTCCCGCTGACCGCGCAGGTCGACATCCTGCAAAATCTCGAGACCGGTTCCGCCGACATCGGCATCATGGATTCCGTCATGGCAGGCCACTATCTCACCCACGGCAGCTATGTCGGCAAGATCGCCTCTCTCAACCTGTTCACCTTCCCTGCCGAGGAATACGGCATCGGCGCAAAGAAGGGCAACGACGCACTCGTCGGCAAGGTCAATGAGGCGTTGATCGAGCTCGCCAAAAACGGCGCTTTCGCCACGATAGCCGCCGAGTACGGTCTGCAAAACGAAGTCCTCGTCGCCGACAACACCGCCAACCCCAAGAAGGACGCGACCGACGACAGCTGGGACAAGGTCGTCGCGGACGGCAAACTCGTCATCGGCTACACCGTGTTCGCGCCCATCGCCTATATGGAAAACAACACGCTCACCGGCTTTGACGTCAATCTTGCCGAGGCTGTCGTCGACTACCTCAACGAGACCTACGGCTCCACCGTCGAGATCGAGTGGGTGGAGATCGATTGGGCGACCAAGCAGACGCAGCTTGAAAACGGCACCCTCGACCTTGTCTGGAACGGCATGACTCTCACCGACGAGGTGATGAACGGCATGTCCACCACCGTCCCCTATCTCGCCAACAGACAGACGCTGATCATCCGCAGCGCGGACGCCGAAAAATACGGCGATATGCGCTCCTTCTTCATCGCGGCAAAGGACGCGGTCGTCGCGGTAGAGAGCGGTTCCGCAGCCGACCTTTTGATGAACATCGAGTGACATGTTCGCCGAAGTTTTTGAAAGATTCGCCGAAGGTTTCGGCTATACGGTAGGGCTTTTCGCCGTCACGCTCGTGGCGGCGATACCTCTCGGCATCATCGTCGCGCTGTGCTCGATCACCAAGTTCAAGCCCGTTCGCTGGCTGACCAAGGTGTTCATTTGGGTCGTGCGCGGCACTCCGCTTTTGTTGCAGATCATCGTCGTCACATTCATCCCGTCGACGGTGTTTTTGCTCGCCAACAAAGACCTCGCCGACTTCTTCGGCGTGAGCATCGTCGGACTCAACTTCATCTTTGCCGCGGTCGCTTTCATCATCAACTACTCGGCATACTTCGCCGAGATCTTCCGCGGCGGCATCGAGGGCATCCCGAGAGGGCAACACGAGGCGGCGCAGGTGCTGGGCATGAAACGCGGACAGACGTTCTTCCGCATCATATTGCCGCAGGTCGTCAAGCGCATTTTGGCGCCCATCTCCAACGAGGTCATCACTTTGGTCAAGGACACGTCGCTCGCGCGCGTCATCGGCGTGACGGAACTGTTCATGGTCGCGTACAACGTCGTGACCACCGAGGCGATCATTTGGCCGCTGTTCTTCGCCGGGCTTTACTATCTGCTGTTCAACGGTATCTTGACGGTGCTCTTCCATGCGGCGGAGAAAAAACTCTCCTACTACAAGGTGTGATATGAACGACGAAAAGACTTTCAAAAGCGATTGCGAGCCGTTGCTCGTCGTCAAAGACCTGCGCAAGAGCTTTGGCGAAACTCAAGTGCTCAAAGGCGTGTCGTTCGAGTTGCACAAGGGCGAGGTTCTGTCGATCATCGGCCCGTCCGGCGGCGGCAAGTCGACGCTGCTGCGCTGTCTCAACTTCCTCGAAACGCCCGAAGGCGGGACGATTGCGGTGGGCGGCGAGACGCTGTTCGACGCGTCCGCGAAGATAAACGACAAAGAATCGGATCTGCGCACCAAGCGGCTGCATTTCGGGCTGGTTTTCCAATCGTTCAACCTCTTTCCCCACTACAACGCGCTCGAAAACGTCGCGCTCGCGCCGAGTTTGCAGGGCGGCGACTACCGCAAAAAGCGCCGCGAAGCAAAAAAGAAAAACGCCGCGCTCTTGGCGGCGAAAAGACGCCAATTGCGGATACGCTTTTTCGCGCGGTGGCTGCACGAAAATCCGTTCAAACTTTGGGACGAGCTGAACGCCGAACTCCAATTGCTCAAACATGAGCTGGGCGCGCAAGAAAACCCCGAAGCGGCGCAACTGCTCGCAAGAGTCGGGCTTGCCGACAAGATGTACAACTATCCGTGCGAACTGTCGGGCGGGCAGCAGCAGCGCGTCGCGATCGCGCGTGCGCTCGCGCTCAAACCGGACATACTCTGCTTTGACGAGCCGACGAGCGCGCTCGACCCCGAACTGACCGGAGAAGTGCTCAAAGTCATCAAGGACCTCAAACAAGAGGACACGACGATGATCATCGTCACTCACGAGATGGAATTCGCGCGGCACGTCTCGGACAAAGTGCTGTTCGTCTCGGGCGGCATAATCGAGGAAGAAGGCACGCCCGAAGAGGTGTTCGGCTCGCCCAAGAGCGAAAAGACGAGAGCGTTCCTCTCCAAGATGGAGGAGAAGATATGAGCGGCACAAAGGACAACCTCGACGCGCTGTACGACGCGCTCGCGGCGCTGACCGACCCCGCCGACGTCAAAGCCCTGCTTGCCGACCTGTGCACTGCCGGAGAGACGGAGCAGATGGCGTGCCGTCTGCGCGCGGCGATGCTTTTGCTCGACGGCAAGACCTACTCGCAGATCACCGAGGAGACGGACATCTCGTCGGCGACGCTGTCGCGCGTGTCCAACTGTGTGAGACGCGGTTCGGGAGGCTACTCAAAGGTGTGGCAAAACATCCACGGCGAAGATTGATTTCCCTGCCCGTGTCGATAAAACAAAATAAATTACGCCCGTATGCAATCTGCATACGGGCGTCTTTTATGTTGAGTTACAGCCTCGTTCCGCACTTGTCGCAAAACTCGGAATCGACGCTCTTGACCGGCGCTCCGCAGCTCGGACACTGTCCGTACTCTGCCGTCCCTTCGGCGAGCTCTTTCTCTTTGCGCTGTTGTATCTCAATGATCTTCTTGTAGCACTCGGGCATGTTGTCCGCCGTCATCCCCATGTTGATCGCAGCGGCGGCATTGAAGTACGGCGCCGCCTCCTCCCACGCCTCTTCGTCGGTCATCGGGATGTCGTCTCTGACGATCATCACGTCGCCGACGATGCGATAGCCTGCGAGATTGCCGGTGTCTATCAGCTTTTGCGCCGCCTCACGCTCGTTGGCCGCAAAGGCGAACAGCATGAATATCGGCATCTTGCCTTTGAGCTTGACCGCTTGAACCGCGTGGCACAATTGCATGCACGCGCCGTACTTCGCCAGCACGATCATCGCCGGCACCGCCGGAATTATCAACAGCGCAAGCACCATGAACACCTTGCGCAGCGTGTTCAGCTTTTTGAGTCTGCCCTCGAGGTCGGGCACGATGTCTTTGAGGTTGATTTGTCTCATATTTTCCTCCTTTAGAAAAAGTTTACACTTCGCAGGCGGAGAGTATCTCCCCCACATTGCCGTGTATCACGAGGTCGGCGCGCGATTCCGCCGCCAATCTGTCGCGGTTGATCAAGACAAGCGCGTCGCCGCCGAAGAAATTGATCAAGTTCGCCGCCGGATAGACCGAAAGCGACGTGCCTGCGACGATCAACGTCTTTGCGTTTGCGATCGCCGCGATCGCGCCTTCGACCGTCTCCTCGTCGAGCGGCTCGCCGTAAAGCACTACGTCGGGCTTGACAATGCCGCCGCACTCGCAATGCGGCACGCCGTCGCTCGAGCGCACGCGGTCAACGTCATAGCTCCTGCCGCAGTCGAGACAGCGGTTGCGCATCACGCTGCCGTGCAACTCATACACCTTTTTGCTGCCGGCGGCGGTATGAAGTCCGTCAATGTTTTGGGTGACGACCGCGTCGACGAGCCCCGCTCTCTCCCACTCCGCGCAAAGCGTGTGCGCGGAGTTCGGCTTGCAGTCGAGACAGCACAAGATCGCCGAGCGGTAGAAGTCGAAAAACTCCTTTGTGTGCGAAAAGAAAAAGCGCCGCGACAGCATCTCCTCGGGCGGATAGGCGCTCCTGCGCGCATACAGCCCGTCGGGCGAACGAAAGTCGGGGATGCCGCTCTCGGTCGACACGCCGGCGCCGCCGAAGAACACGACGCCGCCGCGCGCTGTCAACCTTGACAATTTTGCGATCTCGTCCGTCATTGCGCCGCCGGGAAGACGAACGTCGTCACGCTGTCCTCGGCAAGGGGCAGACTGCCGTCAAAGACGAAGTCGCTCTCCTCCCACTTGTCCGTCTGCGTGGTGCGCGTGACCTGCACGCTCGTGCCGTCAAACTTGTCCATGCCGTTGAGTTTGAGATCCTTGGCGCCGCCGTCGTTGACGACGATTGCGACCACCGTGCCGTCCGGCTTGACGAACACGCCGATGTCTACGCCCGCCCAACCGGTCAGGTCTGAGATCGCGCTCTCGACGCGCACGTCGCCGGGGTCGAGGAAGCGTGTGATCTGTCCCATCGTGTAGTAGCGGTTGAGCACCCACACCTTGGGATCGCGGTCGGTGCTCCAATAGACGAGTCCGTCGTTGTAGCCTCCGGCGGCGACGGACAGCCACCAGCTCCACTCGGTCGCGTCGATCATTGTAAGGTCGCGCAAGATGACCTTGGCGAGGAACATGCCGCTCTCGATCGTGTCGTACTCACCGCTCTCCATCTCGCAGAACTCGGTCGCGGTGACTTCGAGCTCGGGATAATTCTTCTCCATGAACGAAGCGAACTTCTTTCTTGCCGAAACGCTGTCGTTCGCGCCGTAAGTGTGCGTCGAAATCTCGCCCAATTCGTCAAAGTAGTCGTACTTGCTCATCTCTTCGAGATAGTCGGCGACGTCGACGTCGAACGGCTTGAACAGATAGTTGCCGCACTCGAACGCGTCAAAGCGGAAGTTCGTGCCGTGCTCTGCGTTGTATGCGGTCAATACGTTCCAGAATACGTCGTAGAACTTTGCCAGCACTTCGGGGTCGTAGTGGCAGCCCTCCTGCGACGCGTCGGGACCGCCCCACTTCCACTGCGGCTCGTTGACGGGACTGATCCACACCTCGACTCCCTTTTCGATCAGATCGTACTTGTCGACAAGCCCCTCGACGCAGATCATCAAATATTCGCTGTAAATTTGATAAAATTCGGGTTTGAGGTTGTTTTGATACTCGTATTCGCCCGTGCACATGCCCGATTCGGTCATCAGATAGTGCGGCGAGTTGGAGA
>CABKMX010000045.1 GCA_902373595.1 uncultured Christensenellaceae bacterium | reverse complement strand
CTGGCGGTCTATCTCTTGTTTTCGGTTGCTTGCTTCCTTACCGTACATGAGCATTGTAAAAGGCGTTCTCGCGCGCGCAAACGGTTGACTTTGGACGCGCGCCGTGTTAAAATTTTGACGGAAAATAAAATATTACGCGTATAAACGCAAAAGGTGAAGCTATGTCAAAGAAAGATTGGATCTACGGACGCAACGTCGTCCTCACCGGATGCTCGACGGGCATGGGCAAAGAGATCGCCCTCATCCTCGTCAAGAAGTACGGCTGCAACGTGATGGGCATCGCCCGCAACAAGGCGAAACTCGACGCTCTCAAAGAGGAGCTCGGCGACAAGTTCAGCTATCGCCGCATCAACATCTCGGACAGGCAGTCGTGGCGCGACTTCGGTGCGGAGCTCGACGCGATGGGCTTCCAAGTCGACATATTGATCAACAACGCAGGCATGATACAGCCGTTCATGCAATACAACGACATGACCGACGATCAGATCGACAAGGTCGTGTCGACCAACATGATGAGCGTCGTCTATGCGTGCAAGGAGATGCTGCCCTACATCAAGAAGAGCCGTTTCGGCTACATCTGCAACGTCGCGAGCGCGTCGGCGATACTTCCTGTCGGCGGCGAGAGCATCTACTCTGCGACCAAGGGCGGCGTATGGGCGCTGACCGAGTGCCTGGCGCAGGAACTCAGAGGGTTCGGCATCGGCGTTTCGTGCGTTATGCCCGGTCCCGTCAAGACGGACATCTACAAGGCTCGCGAGAGCGAGGGCGAAAAGGCGGACAAGGCGGACAGCCTCGTCGAGAGCATCGGTATCACCGCCGAGACCGCGGCGAAGCGCATCGTCAAGGCAATGCGCAAGCGCAAGGCGCGCGTCGTCACCGACGGCGTCGCGAGGCTGATGGACTTCGGCATGAGGGTATGTCCGGCGTTCACCTGCAAGGCGACGGGCGCGGCGATCAAGGCGTTCTGCGGCAAGATCAAGTCGTTCTATCCCATCTACAAGGAACAGATCGAGCGCAAAGAGGAGCTGGACAAGCTGCTCAAAGACCGCAAGAAGGAAGTGTACAAGTCGCTGGACGAGGTGCCTGCGGGCGGCGCGTTCGCGAACGATCCTCTCGAGGACAAGTAAGAAATTGCCCCTTCCGGAGGTCCCGGGAGGGGCAAAACCGCTGATTTGGGCGCGGCGGACGCACACTTTGCGATATTTTTGCAATATCGCGTGTTTTTTGTTTGACATGTATGCGTCCGCGTGCTAAAATGTTATAGCACCGAAAAGGGTGTAATTTTTTTGGAGGTGTTGACACCGTGAGGACAAGAATCACCTTGGCTTGCACAGAGTGTAAGCAACGCAACTACGACACATACAAGAACAAGAAGAACACTCCCGACAGATTGGAAGTGAACAAATACTGCAAATTCTGCAAGAAGACCACTCTGCATAAAGAATCCAAGTAATCGCAGCGAGGGGAATATGGCAAAGAATAATCAGGTGGAAGGCGGCGAGGTCATCAACAAGTCACTCGGTGACGCTCAGCTCGACAACAAGGACGCGACATCCGGCAAGCCTTCAAAACCTCAAAAGAAGAAGAGCGACAAGCCCTCGGTAGGCACGCGCATCAAGGACTTTTTCAAGGGCATCTTTTCCGAGCTCAAAAAGGTCAATTGGCCGACTGCGAAAAAGGTATTCGCGCAGCTCGGCACGGTGCTTGTTGTCGTGTTGATCTTCGTCTTGATAGTTATGGGATTCGATTCCCTGTGCGCTTGGCTGCTCGAATTGCTCGTAGGCGGCGGCGCGGCATAACGGGAGGGGTCTATGATAGACATGTCCAAACCGCAATGGTATATCATATGCACGACGACCGGCTATGACTATATCGTTCGCGACAACATATTGAGGATGGTTGAGAGCAGCAATCTTCACGACAAAATTTTCGACGTGGTTGTACCCGAGGCGGAAGAGGTTGTCGAGAAGGAGGGCGGCAAGAAGAAATTCGTCATGCGCCGCAAGTATCCCAACTATGTCTTCATCAAGATGATCTACACCAAGCAGATCTGGTACATGGTGCGCAACACGCGCGGCGTCAGGGACTTCTGCACGTCCGCGGACGGCAAGCCGCTCCCGATGTCTCCCGACGACGTCAAAAAGGCGCAGCTTGAGAAGGTCAAGGCGGAAGATCTGCATTTGCAGGTCGGCGACCAGGTCCACATCATCAGCGGTCCGCTCCAAGACTTCTTGGGCGAGGTCAAAGAGATCAAGCTGGACACGCAAAAGGTCAAGGTGTCCGTCTCGATGTTCGGCAGGGACACTTCGGTCGAACTCGAGTTCGGACAGGTCGAAAAACTCATCTGACAATTGCCCCGAAAGGGGTTGGGAGAGTCGCAAAATACACTCATTGCGGCTCGTTAATACCACGATTGCAATAGGAGGCAACTATGGCAAAGAAGATCGCGGCGGTGGTCAAACTTCAACTTCCCGCCGGCAAAGCAACTCCGGGACCTCCGGTCGGCTCCACGTTGGGTCCGCACGGCATCAACATTCCCGGTTTCACCAAGGAATTCAACGAGAAGACCAAGGACCAGGCAGGGCTCGTCATCCCGGTCGTCATGACCATCTATGCGGACAGGTCCTTCACCTTCGTCCTCAAGACTCCTCCGGCGCCCGTCTTGATCAAGCGTGCTTGCAAGATTGAGAGCGGCAGCGCCAAGCCCAACAAAGAAAAAGTCGCCACAATCACGATGGCGCAGGTCAAAGAGATTGCCGAGCTCAAGATGCCCGACCTCAACGCAGGCAGCGTCGAAGCGGCGATGGCTATGATCAAAGGCACCGCTCGCAGCATGGGCGTGACCGTTGTTGACTGAGGAGGACGGATATGAAAAAAGGTAAGAGATACGTTGCGGCGGCAGCAGCCGTCGAGAGCGGCAAGGCCTACGACGTCGCCGAGGCGATGAAGACGGTCGTCGAGACCGCTACCGCGAAGTTTGACGAGTCCGTCGAGGCTCACATCAAGTTGGGCGTCGACTCCCGTCACGCCGACCAGCAGGTCAGAGGCGTCATCGTTTTGCCCCATGGCACCGGCAAGACTCTCAAGGTCTTGGTCATCGCCAAGGGCGTCAAGGCGGACGAGGCTCAGGCGGCGGGCGCCGATTATGTCGGCGGCGAGGACATGATCAACAAGATCAAGAACGAGAATTGGTTCGACTTCGACGTCTGCGTCACCACTCCCGACATGATGGGTTTGGTCGGCCGCATCGGTAAGCTGCTCGGCCCCAAGGGCTTGATGCCGAATCCCAAGTCCGGCACCGTCACGATGGACGTCACCAAGGCCGTCGGCGAAATCAAAGCCGGTAAGGTCGAATACAGACTCGACAAGACCAACATCATCCACGTCGCGATTGGCAAGAAGTCGTTCGGCGCGGAGAAGTTGACCGAGAACTTCAACGCTCTTTACGATGCGATCCTCAAGGCTAAGCCGGCAGCGGCAAAGGGACAATACGTTCGCAGCATCACCGTTGCGAGCACGATGGGTCCCGGCGTAAAAGTTGCGATCAAGGCGTAAAATCGTTGACATATCGCCGATGAGGTGATATACTTACAAAGCAAACATCACCCGAAGCCACAGACAGCAAGTGCGAAAGCGTAAATCTTGCCGAGGCGGAAGACATATGACAAGCTCACCATGTCCCTCCGTGTCTGTGCACGGAGGGAATTTTTACGGAGGTAACAATGGCAGAGAAAGAGACAAAGATGTCGGAAGCCAAACTGCAAAAGGCTGCTCAGATCGAAGAGATCAAAGAGAAGATCGGCAAGTGCGGCGCTTTCGTTGTCGTCGACTACAAGGGCATTTCCGTTGCGGACGACACCAAGCTGCGTTCCGATTTCCGCAAAAACGACGTCGAGTATCGCGTTCTCAAAAACCGTCTCGTGCTGCGCGCGTTGAGCGAGCTGAACATCGGCGGTTTCGAGGGACATCTCGAAGGTCCGACCGCGATTGCGTTCGCATACGGCGATCCTCTCGCCGCGGCGAAGGTGGTCAGCGAAAACGCGAAGACGGTCAAAGCGCTCGAGGTCAAGTGCGGTCTTATGGACGGCGCTTACATCGATGCGGCAACGGTTGAAAAACTCGCGGCAATCCCGTCCAAAGAGGTATTGCTTGCGCAGTTGCTCGGTTTGCTTCAAAGCCCCATCAGCGGACTCGCAAGGGCGCTTCAGCAGATCGCGGAAAAGAATCAATAATCATCAAAATAACGCAATTTACGGAGGAAACCAACAATGGCAGATATCGCAAAGATAATCGAAGAAATCAAAGGCATGACCGTTCTCGAGCTCAACGACCTCGTCAAGGCGATCGAGACGGAATTCGGCGTCAGCGCCGCGGCTATGGCGGTTGCGGCTCCCGCTGCAGGTGCAGCTGCTCCCGCGGCTGAAGAGAAGACCGAGTTCGACGTCTACCTCAAGAGCGTCGGTCCCAACAAGATCGCGGTCATCAAGGTCGTCAGAGAGATCACCGGTCTCGGACTCAAAGAGGCGAAGGACCTCGTCGACGGCGCTCCCAGCAAGATCAAGGAAGCCGTTGCAAAAGAGGCTGCCGAGGAGATGGAGAAGAAATTCAAAGAAGCCGGTGCCGAAACCGAGCTCAAGTAATTTCCGCAGGCTCAAAAAAATACGGACGCTTTCGGGCGTCCGTTTTTTTATGCCGTCTCGAGGTGAAGCCGCTCGAGCGGCGCTTTCAATTTTGCCGCGTCCAAAAGCCCCGATTGCTTTAGCGCGCGAAGCAAGCTGTCGTCCTCGAGCGTCGCAGCGGACAGGGCGGTCAGCCCGATCAGCGCGTCGGGAGAGACGTAGCCTCCGAGCCAAAAACCGGCGTCCCCGTACAGCCGTCTGAACGCGCGCGCCCGAGCGGCGAGAGGACCGAAAGTGTCGGACAGCAGCGCCGCCCACTCGTTGCGGTATTCACGGGCGACGAACAGTTTGCGCGCGCATTTGTCGCCGCGTTTGAAGTCGAGTATCGACGTCAGCATGTCGAGTCCGCACAGTTTGGCGAGCATACGCAGATCTTCGCAATAGCCGCACGGCACGAACAGGTCGCTCGGCGCATGCGCAAAATATGCGCCGTATATGCTCGCAATCGCAATCGTCGCGAGCATAGCGTCCTCGCCGATCAGCCTCTCGCGACGGCGGTATGCGGACAGGGCGAGGGAGGCGTGATATTCTTCACGCTGCAAAAAGTCGACGGGGACGCATTCGGCAATCAGCCCTGTCTTGACCAGCGTCCGCGCAGTTCTCACTGCGGGGTGCTCGGCGGACGACTCGGAAAAATAGGAGTTCAGACACTCCGCAAGCGCCTCTTCGGCGGGGTGATGCATGCCTTCGCTCATCGCGTCCGCGCGCAGCGAAAAGAGCGTCATAAGCTTGGAAAACAGCGTGCCGTAGCCTGCGGCGGTGCACCTCTTCGGCGATGTCTTCAGCGCGCCCTCGTCGATTACGACCGCGGAGGGAGGAGTGCAGGGTACGACCTTTCGCCTGCCGTCCGCAAAGAGTTCGGCGTACGGATAGAGCGCGCTGTCCGTGGACGCGCAAGTCATCAAGTGCACCCACTCGACGCCGCGTTTGCTCGCCTCGAGTTTTACCGCATTTGCCGCTCCGCCTCCGCCGATGGAGATCAGCAGACGCGCGTCTTCGCGCAGCTTGGCAAGTTTGTCCAAAGCCGCACATTCCGTCGAATATCCGGCGCGCCGCACTACGTCCGCGGCGACTTCGCCGATGTCCTTTACGCTGTCGTCGAAGCACAGCGCGACATGCCCTAGCGGCAATATGCGTTCAAGCGCGTCGGGCAGGCATTTCACCCCCTCGTCGTCGACAATCACCTGCGCGGTGTATGCCGCCTTGCCGCCTATCGAAAGCGGCGTTTTGTCATCCGATTCAACAAACAATTCCATATCTCGATTATAGCGCGCATATGCGCGCGAATGAATGAAAGATTTGTCGAAAGAGAGGTATTTTGCGCAAAACGAAAACGCCGCTCGGCGAGCGGCGTAAATATGTCTTATCGACACGGGTACCAAAATTCAAGATCTGTTTTTGACCACCTTTGAGACCTTGTCCAGAAGCGCTTTCGTGTCCTCGCGAGTGCCGATTGTGATGCGGACGAAGTTGTCGATTCGTTCCTTTTTGAAGTGGCGCACCAGCACGCCTTCCTCTTTGAGGGCGAAGTAGATTTCGCTTGCCGGCACCGTCTTGTGCGACGCAAAGACGAAGTTCGTCCTTGACGGCAGCACGGTGAAGCCGAGCGCGCGCAGCGCGTCCGAGACGACCTCGCGTTCCTTTGAAATCTGGTCGATGACGTTCGCATAATACGGCGCGTCCGCAAGCGCGGCGGAGGCGAGTTTTTGGGTGAGCGCGTTGACGGTGTAGGAGTTGAACGAGTTCTTGATTGTGTTCAAGCCGTCCACAATCTCGGGGGAAGCGAGCGCGAATCCGCAGCGCGCTCCGGCGAGCGCGTATGCCTTGCTCAGAGTCTTGACAATCACGAGGTTGGGCAGTTCGTTCAGCATGCCGATCATGCTCTCTTGCGAAAAGTCGCAATACGCCTCGTCGATGATGACGACGCGTTCGCTGTTTTGCTCGGCGATGCGCACGATGTCGGCGCGCGGCACGGGCATACCGGTCGGCGCGTTGGGGTTGCAGATGATGATGCCCGTGACCTTGTCGGGCAGGTCAAGATAGTCCTTCGGATCGATCTTGAGCTCTTTGTCGACGGGGACGATGTGCGCCTTGACTCCGAACGCATGCGCCCACACCTTGTAGAAGGTATAGGTGACATCGGCGAACGCGACCGCGTCTCCCTCGTCGAAGAAGGCGGGGAAGCACAGCGCGAGCACTTCGTCGCTGCCGTTGCCGACAAAGACGTTTTGCGGTTTGAGTCCGTACTTTGAGGCGATTACGCCTCTCAATTCGGTGCAATCGGGGTCGGGATACAGTCGAAGGTCGCCCGTCGCGTATTCGCGCAGCACTCTCTCGACCGCGGGCGAGGGCGGATATGGGCACTCGTTGGTATTGAGTTTGACGTACGACTTATCGCGCGGCTGTTCGCCGGCGGTATAGGGGCTGATCGATCTGCAATGACGTGACAAGTAGTTCATGATTACCTCTTTTCAAATGATATCACAACGCGCTTTGCAAGTCAATGGTATAAACGCACCGCATGCTGTCGACAATAGTACGCGACGGAGGTGAATATGAAACGGTTTGCGATGCTGCTCTTCGGGGCGCTGCTTGCCGCGGCGGTATTGTTCCCGGGCTTGGGAGTATAAACGCGGCGGAGAATGTCAAAAATACATAGCAATCGAGGCGACAGCCAAACATTTCGGAGGTATCTATGAAAAGAGAAAGACAGGAAGGAGGGTCCGCGAGCAAAGTCGCCGCCTTCTTCAAACGCAACATCTACTTTGTGTTGATGATTGTCTGCGTACTCGCAATCGGCGTGATCATCACGGTCGCGGCGGTGACGGGGACGGAGGACGATCCGACCGACACGCCGACGGTGGTCGTGCCCGGCGACGACGATGACGACGCCGACGAGGACAAAGATCCGCCCGTGGTCGACGACGATGACGACAACGACAGCGACGGCGACGACGAGCAAAAGCCTCAACCGGTGAAGACGTTCACTCTCGACGGCATTTTGGAGGAATATACGATTGACATCGGCTATTCGGACGCCGAATTGGTGTTCAACCCCACGCAGGGGCATTGGGCAACCCACCAAGGCGTGGATTTGCTTGCCGAAGCCGGGACTGCGGTCAAGTGC
>CABKMX010000044.1 GCA_902373595.1 uncultured Christensenellaceae bacterium | reverse complement strand
GTGTAGGTCTTTTCGTTCACGGTCAACGTCTCGGGGACGGTCAGCTTGGTCAAGCCGCCGAGGAAGGTGAACTCCTGCGAGATCGCGATCGCCTCTCCGTTGCTGCGCAGCAGATAGGTGACCTCGTCCTGCGTGTACAGACCGTCGCAATTCCATTCGAGAGTGAGCTCGCCTTCGTCGCCGCTTGCCTGATCTGCCCATGTTGTCTTCCAATCTGCCCATTTGGTGACAACCTCATATCCTTCAACGCCGCCCCATTTAATTGCCGGGACATTGCCCACCTTCCCCTCATCGGAAATCGCGATATAGATCGTCGCCGTAAGCCCGGAGAAGATGTGCTTGCCGAATTTGAGATCTTTCCATCCATTGGCGATGAACACCGTCTCGACATTGGTCATGCCGCGGAATGCGGAGCCTGCGAGTTCTGTGATCTTGTATGTGCCCGCATTGTTGCCGCTTTCGATTGTGATGTCCCCGATGGGCAATTCGACATACTTCTTGGTGCCGTTGACAAAGCGCTGGATGATCGCCTTGTTTTCGCCGTCATCGCTAATCAGGACATAGTTGTAATCGCCGATCATCTCGACGCCCTTGACGTTGAAATATTTGTTTTCACTCGTAATACCGCTGTCCCAATTGGATTTGAAGTTGCCCGTAATGATACCGCCAGGGTTGCTGTCTTCGACATATACAATGATTGTCTTTGCAACATCGTCTTTGGGAGCCGCCTCCCACCATTCGGTTTCGATGGAACGGAACGCATAGGAACTAACGACCACGCCCTTGGGCACAAAGATTGCTTCAATCTCCTTTTGTTCTCTGCCGCGGAACATATAGCCGTTGATCGCGCCGACCTTCTCTCTGTTGGCATAGGTCGGAATGACGACAAAACTACTGCTGCCGGTGTAGCCGCTGACGTTGTTGCTGCTGTCAAAGCTAAGCCCTACTTGCACGAGGTTGCCGTACAGCGTCATATCGCCGGTGACATGTCCCTCGCCGCCGGCGGACAGGACGTCGTCCTTGGTCGGCAGCGCGACATAGTTGTCACCGTCCTTGGTGTACCAGCTGTCGAAGATGTAGCCGCCCGCGCTCATCGTACGCTCTATCCACGAGCCGTACGGCATATCGTTTTCACCCTCGAGCGCGCCCGTGGTCATGTTGTAGAAGGTGACCTTGTAGTTGCGGATCGTCGCAATATAGTCCGCGATGACCGTCATATCGCCGCTGACCGCGAGCAAACCGTTCCAGCCGTTGAACTTATAGTCATACTTCGCCGTGGACGGACGCGTCGTGTCGATGCCTTCTGGCTCAGTCGGGATCTTGCCGTACTCGACCTGTATCGTCTTCGTGTGATAGTCGCCGCTGCTTTGGTCGTCGACGTTGCCGTAGACAAAGGTGACGTCGTACTTGCGCAAGCTCTGCGAATAGGTCGCATAGACGACGGTGTCGCCCGTGATGTTCTTCCACGCCTCGGAGCTCCAGCCGCCGAATGTGTAGACCCATTGCACCGTTTGCTCCTTGGTCGGGGCTTCGGGCTCTGCCGCGGACGTGCCGTAATCGACCTGCTGCTCGCTGAGCACGGTCGTGCGGTCGTCGTCATAGAAGATGACGGTGTACTTGCGCAACGTCGCCGCAAAGTGCGCGATCAGCTCATAGTCGCGGTCAACGGTCATGCCGCCCGCGATCGCCGCAAAGTCTTCGTCGGAGATGAACGTGCCGTCGTCGTACGTCCAGCCGTCAAACGCATAGGTATATTGCACGTCTTGCTGTTTGACGATGTTTTCGGCGTCGGGCAAGACGACCGCGTCCTTGCCGTAGCGGACATATTGCGGCGCGCTGAGCAATGCGCCGCTCTCGTCGCGGAACGTGACGTTGAAATAGTTGTCGTAAGTGCGATAGATCGCCTTGACGGTCAGGTCACCGGTGACGTTGAGATAGTTGGACGTCTCCCAGCCGGCGAATTGATATTCGGTCGTATTGGTGCCTTTGTACGCCGCCGCCTCATCTTCGGGCGCGGTCGCGGAAGCGCCGTACTCAACTTGCTGAGTTGCCTCGTGATAGTCGCTGCTTTCCGGCTCGTCGACCTTGCCGTATACAAAGGTGACGTTGTATTTGCGCAAAGCCGGCGAATAGGTCGCGTAGACGACGGTGTCGCCCTTGACTTCAGTCCACGCCGTCGAATCCCATCCGTCGAATGTGTAAATCCATTGCGCTGTTTGCGCCTTGGTCGGGGTTTCGGGCGCTGCCGCGGACTTGCCGTATTCGACCTGCTGCTCGTCGAGCTTGGTCGTGCGGTCGTCGTCATAGAAGGTGACGGTGTAGCTTCGCAGCATCTCTTTGTAAACAGGTCTGATTTCGAGGTAGGACGTGACTTTGTCAAACGCCGTGTCCCATCCTTTGAACTCGTATGTATATTGCGCGTCCGCCGCCTTTTGCGGCTCTTCGCTCGGCGCGGTCGCCGACTTTCCGTACTCGACCATCTGCACGTCGTCGATCAACGCGCCCTCCGCGTCGAGGAAGCGCACCTCGAACACCTTTGGGTACTCTTTGTATTGCGCCACGACGGTCAGGTCGGACTTGACCGATGTCCAGCTGTCGTAGCCCGTGGTGACCACTTCCCAGCCGACAAACACATGTATACCGTCCTCTTTCTCGATCGTGGTATTTTCAATCTTGGGCGCGACCGCCGCGGTGCCGAAGGTCACCTTCGTCTCTTTACTCTCCTCTCCTTCAAGCCCCCACCACCTGAATGTGACGGTGCGCGTCTCGAGCGTGCGCTTGATCACTGCGTTGACGACGAGGTCGGACGCGACTTTGTTGTAGCCCTTGTCCCACTTCACAAACGTCTTTACCACGCCCTCCTCGGGAGAAATCGCCTCCTCCACTTCTTTGTTATTCGGCGTCTCCGCGCTCGCACCGGTCACTACCTCCTGCGAGTCGAAAAGTCTGCCTTCAACATAGAAGTCTACCGTATAGGTGCGCTTGTTCTCGACAAAATGAGCATAGACCTCGGTGTCGGACGTGATTGAACCGAGATTCACCTCTATGCCGTGGCTGTCCAGCCATTTGTCAAAAGTATAGTCGTTTGTCTCGTCGGACGGCTTGACCGGCTTCGCCGGCATCGGAGACGCCTTGCCGCCCTCGACATAGTAGCGGCAATAGACGATGTCGCCGACATAGAAGTCGACGCGATACCAATCGGCGTGATTGTCATAGACGGCGTTGATCACCATGTCCTCTGTGACAAAACAATAGTTGTTGTCCCAGCCGACGAACACATAATCGACGCCGAGACCGTCCGGTTTGTCCAGCCCGGTGGTCGGCGGAACCGCGTCCTCGCCGTAGCGCACCGTCTGGGTCGTCGTCCTGCCGTTGCCGTAATTGAACGTGACGTCAAAATAGATATCCTCGGTGGACCAAAGCGCGACGATGTTGAGGTCCTTCGTGACGAAACTCAACGCCTGAGCGTTGGCGCTCCACCCCGTAAACGTCACCTTTTTACCGTTGACATGGGGAAGATATGCGGATATGTCCTCGGCGTCGGGCGCTTCGACGGCGCCGCCGTACGGCACCGAGACCACCTTGACCGCGACATTATTGACCATGAATGTGACATTGTATGTGCGCGCAATTTCGTCATAAACGGGACGGACGTCCGTATCCTCGACGACAGACGTCAAATCTTTGTCCCAACCTTTGAAGATGTATTCGAACTTCTCGTCCGCAGGGCGGAAGGTCGGAGAGATGTCAAACGACGACAGGTCGCTGCCCTTCTCGACATACGCGCGATAGAGCACGACCCCGTCCCTGTGATCGTAGAATGTGACAAGCGCGAGATCGCCCGTAGCCGTCCACTTGGCATAGATGATTGTCCCTGCCTCGGACGCGGCAAGCCCTGCCGCGGTGACGGGCTTTTGCCAAGTGCCGTTGTCAAAAAACCAACCGCCGAACAAATAGCCCTCGCGCGACGGGACGGACTCAAACAGCGAGTCGACGTCGTCCTGCGCAAGAGCGTAGGAGTTGCCCTCCCAAAGCGTGACGGTGTAGCCCTGCGGCTCGGGCGGCTGTTCGTCGACGACGCAGCCGGCGAACACGGCAAGCACGGCGAGCATGATCATGACCGCCGCGATCAAAGACATCTTCCCTTTCCCTTTCATGATACCTTCCTTGTCCGCCCTTCGCGGACGCGCGCAGACTGCGCGCAATTTTCATACGCGTATATATTTTAGTATATGCAAGTCCAAAAAGCAATCGTTTTGAAGTACATCGCGCCGCACCGCTTTATGCATAAAAAAGCACGTTTACACCCAAAAACGCCGTTTGACGCGGCATAATACGCAAGCACAAGCGCCCTTGCCGCGAAAGAGCGAAAAACGGCGCCGCCTCTCGGCGGCGCGGATGTACGATTTTTGGAGCCCGTGTCGATTTCAAGACTTTTTGACGCGCTTCTTCGCAAGCTCTTGCTTGAACACATACATCTTGTAGTTGAACCTCGTCACCCACCTTTTGAGAGCGGCGAATCTCTCTTTTGGGTGCGGCTTGCCGTCGGTGAGATAGGCGTCGAACCTCTCGAGGTGCGGCTCCAGACGGCAGGACGCAATCTCCAATTTCAGTCCGTCGCAGAGCGTCGGCTCGAACAGCGCGACTTTGAGATGTCCTATCGTCGTGCCCTCGTACACCTTACTCTCTTTGCCGCCCGAAAGCGCATACAGCGCAAACTTCTCAACGCGCTGCGAAAAGCGTATGTCCTCTGCGACGACCGCCTTGTCCACCCTTTGCGGCGAGGTGAATTTGCGCATGACAGCATAGCTTTGCGCCGGCTCGAACGATGGCAAACTTTCGTCCTCGCACTCCGCCTTTGCGGCGAACGCGCTCTTCAATCTCTCGCCCAGCTCGCGCAGCGTGACTGCGTCCTTTTCGTATATCCTGCCTCTCCTGTCGGGCGGCACGTTGAGCAGCAGCATGCAGTTGCCGCCGACCGTCTTGTACCACAGCGACAGCAGTTTTTCCGCGCTCTTGACCTTGCGGTTTTGATAGGTGTGGAAGAACCAGCCCGGGCGTATCGACACGTCCGCTTCCGCCGGATACCAGATCAATTCGCCGCACCTCTCCAGCACCGTGCGGCTGCCGAGGTCTTCATCCTCTGCGCCGAGTTTGGTCTCAAACGGCGCGTCCTCGCTCTGCGACGCGGCGGCGACCTTGTAGGGATCGGCGAGCGCGGCGGGGACGACGTTCCACTCCGCGGGACGCGTCACGCCCGCCTCGTTGCCCACCCAACGGACGTCGGGACCGCAATTTGAGATCGCGCAATTCGGCTGCAAGCGGCGGATCAGCGCATAGTAGCGGTCGAAATCATAGCGTTGCATAGGCTTGCCGTCGAGGTGCGAGCCGCACGCGCCGTCCAGCCACACGGTGAACATGTCGCCGTAGCGCGTCAAGAGTTCGGTCAATTGCGCGCAATAAAAGTCGTCGTATCCATCCGTGCCGTACTTGGGGCTGTTGCGGTCCCACGGCGACAGATACACGCCCATTTTCAAGCCGAACTTGCGGCAGCTGTCGGCGAGCATCGCGACGACGTCGCCCTTGCCGTCCTTCCACGGGCTGCTGCGCACCGAGTAGTCTGTCGTGTCCGTCTGCCAAAGACAAAATCCGTCGTGGTGTTTGGCGGTCAAAATGACGCCCTTTGCGCCGGCGGAAGCGACCGCGCGGCACCAGTCGTCGGTGTCGAGATCGCTCGGGCAAAACAGCGACGGGCTGTCCTTGCCGTCCCCCCATTCGCGGTCGGTGAACGTGTTGATTCCAAAGTGGAAAAAGCAATAAAAGCCCATCTTTTCGATTGCGATTTGAGTGGGCGTGGGTGTGACTTCGACGTATCTCGCGCAGTTGTCCATATCTCTCCTTTGGTGCGTGTTGTCGACACGGGTACGATTTTTGTAAAAAGTTGCCCCGCGAGAGCGGGGCGTGATTCAAATCATCAACATCTTGTCGCTTTGAATTTTGAACTTGTCCAAAAGCTCGGCGACGGTGAGCTTGCTCTTCTCTTCGCCGCGGACGTCGTAGATGATGCGTCCCTCGTGCATCATGATCAGGCGGTTGCCATAGCGAATCGCGTCTTTCATGTTGTGGGTGATCATCAACGTGGTCAGCTTTTCGCCCGAGGTCAGCTCTTCGGTGACGTCGAGCACGCGCGCGGCGGTCTTGGGGTCGAGCGCGGCGGTATGTTCGTCAAGCAAGAGCAGCTCGGGACGCTTGAGCGTCGCCATCAACAGCGTGAGCGCCTGTCTTTGTCCGCCCGAGAGCAAGCCGACCTTGGCGGTCATACGGTCTTCAAGCCCAAGCCCCAAAAACTCAAGCTTTTGCTTGAAGAACGCCTTCTCCTTTTTGCCCACTCCCCAACGCAGTCCGCGCATCTTGCCGCGGCGGTTGGCGAGCGCCAGATTCTCCTGTATCTCCATGCTCGCGGCGGTGCCCATCATGGGGTCTTGGAACACTCTGCCGAGGTACTTGGCGCGCTTGTGTTCGGGCAGGCGCGTGATGTCCTTGCCGCCCAGCACGACGCTGCCCTTCTCGGGCATATACACGCCTGCGATGACGTTGAGCAATGTAGACTTTCCTGCGCCGTTGCCGCCGATGACGGTTATGAAATCGCCGTCCTCAATGGTGAAATCGATGTCGATGAGCGCCTTCTTTTCGTTGATGGTGCCCATGTTGAACGTCATGGATACGCCTTTAAGCTCAAGCATTTTTCACCTCCTCGGCAACGTCTTGAGACGCGTTCTCGAGCGCGGTCAAAGCCTTCGTGCCGTACTTTTCGACGAACTTCTCCTTCTTGCGCAGATACCTCGCTTGGAACAGTCTGTATTGCATCTTTGTCATGTAGACAAAGCCGTCGTCTTTGGGCATGGTTTTTGGGTCGTCCGCAATCTTGGCGCGCTCGAACGTGTCGGCGAGGCTTTGCAGCTCCGCTTCGCGCTTTGCGCGCAAAGCCGCCTTGCGCTCTTCCGCTTTTTTGTCACGCTCTGCCGCGTACGCCGCATACTTGGGGTACTTGGCTCTCAAATAGTTGTCCGTCTTTTTGTACAGCTTCGCGCAGCCCGACTTGATCATGGGCAGGCAAAGCGCAATGACGACGAGCACCGCCGTGCACAGCTTGATGTACTCCGTCGGCATATTTGCGAAATAGACGAGCGCATAGATGATGCGGTAGATGATGCTTCCGAACGTCACGCCGAGCAAAAGCACGGCAAAGTTGCTCTTTGCCGGCACAATGTTCTCGCCGATGATGACCGCGGCAAGACCGGCGACAATCGCGCCTTGACCGAGGCTCCAGCTGGCTGCGCCCTGCGATTGCGCGACGAGCGCGCCCGAAAGAGCTATCAACGCGTTGGAGATGACAAGCCCGATAATCTTGGCTACGTCGGTATTGACGCCTTGAGCGCGGCTCATGCGCTCGTTCATGCCTGTCGCGCGGATTGCGCTGCCGACCTCGGTACCGAAAAACCAATAGCACGCGCCGATTACCGCCGCCACGCAAATCAAGCCGAGAATCAACGTGGAGTATATCGCCTTCATTCCGCCGAGCGCCGTATAGAACGCGTCGTCGGGGGTGACGGGTACGGAAGACTTGTTGCCCATGACAATCAACGCGACCGAATAGAGCGCGGTGAGAGTGATGATGCCCGAAAGTATCGGCGCTATTTTGAGTTTGGTGTGCAAGATTGCGGTGACCAATCCCGCTCCGCCGCCTGCAAGAAGCGCGATGAAACAAGCGAGATTGCCGTCCCAGCCGTTGTTGTTGACAAGCACGGCGGCGACGGCTCCGCCCAACGCGAAACTGCCCTCGCAGGTGAGGTCGGCAAAGTCAAGCAGACGGAAGGTGATGAACACGCCTATCGCCATTACCGCCCAAAGCAGACCTTGATTGATACCGCCTAAAATAGTTATATCCATTTTGTTACCGTTGTGCGCGCCGCCGGCTGGAGCCTCTCCCAGTTCCGCTGCAATAGTCGCCGGAATG
>CABKMX010000043.1 GCA_902373595.1 uncultured Christensenellaceae bacterium | reverse complement strand
AGGTGGATTCGGCTGTCGGCGGCAAGGTCGCGGTCGATTTGCCGTGGGGCAAAAATTTGGCTGGCGCATTTTGGCAGCCCAAGGCGGTGGTCGTCGACCCCGACGTGCTGGACACGCTGTCGGACGAGTATTTTTCGGACGGCATGGCGGAGGTGATCAAGTACGGCTGTATACGCGACAAGGGGCTGTTCGAGAGGCTGGACGAGGCGGGCTCGCGCGAAAATTTGCGCGCGCATATCGACGACGTCGTGATGCGCTGCTGCGACATCAAGCGCGTCGTCGTCGAGCGCGACGAACGCGACACCGGCGAGAGGATGCTGCTCAATTTCGGGCACACCTACGGGCACGCTCTCGAAAAATTTTACGACTACAAAAAGATATCGCACGGCGCGGCGGTCGCGGTCGGCATGCGCACGATCTGCGAGATCGCCGAGCGAAAGGGGCTGACCGTCCCGGGCTGTGCGGAAAAGATAACTTCGCTTTGCAACAAGTTCGGACTGAGTTGCAGAGACAAAGCGCCCTACAGCGAGGTGATCGGCGCGATCAAGGGCGACAAAAAGAATTTGAACGGCGCGCTCAACGTCGTGCTGCTGCACGACATCGGCGACGGATACATCTATCCGACCGACGGAGGATTTTGGCTGTGAGCGCGGTGTTTTTGCCGTCGAGGCTGTCGGGCGCGGTGGTCGCGCCGCCGTCCAAGAGCGTCGCTCACAGGGCGGTGCTCTGTGCGGCTTTGGCGGACGGGCAAAGCGCGGTGCGTCATCTCGCGATGAGCGACGACATCGCCGCGACGCTGTCCGCGGTGCGCGCTTTCGGCGCGGCTGTCGGCGGAGAGGGCGACGAGCGGACGATATGCGGCGCGCGCGGCTTTGATTGCGCGACGGTCGACTGCGCCGAATCGGGCTCGACCCTTCGCTTTTGCATCCCGATCGCCGCGGCGCTGACGGACGGGACTTGCCGCTTCGTCGGCAGAGGCCGTCTGGGCGCAAGGCCGCTCGGCGAATACGAGAAGATATGGAAAGAGCGCGGACTTGTCTGGCAAAATTCGTCAAAGGGCGGCGCGCTCGATCTCACGGTCGGCGGCAGGTTGAGAGGGGGCGTCTTCGAGATGAGAGGGGACGTCAGTTCGCAATTTTTCAGCGGAATATTGTTTGCTTTGCCGCTCGTCGGCGGCGAGTTGAGGGCGACGACGCCGCTCGCTTCGCGCGCATATATAGATATGACGATCGAGACGATGCGAGAGTTCGGCGTGTCGGTCGAAGAGCGCGACGGCGTGTTCCGCGCCGCCGGTAAGTACGAGCCGCGCGACTTCACCGTTGAGGGAGATTGGTCGCAGGCGGCGTTTTTTGCGGTTGCGAATTTCGTCGGAAGCGAAGTGGAGATACAAGGGCTCAAAGAGGACAGCTTGCAGGGCGACAGGGCGATCGTGCCCATGCTCGAAAGGCTGAAAGGGGAGGGCGACCTCGTCTTCGACGGCGAGCAATGCCCGGACATCATGCCCGTATTCGCGCTCGCATGCGCGCTTCGCGAGGGCAGGCGCACGCGGCTCGTCGGGCTGGAGAGGCTCAAGATCAAGGAGTGCGACCGCCTTGCGGCGACGTACGAAATGCTCAAAACGCTGGGCGCGGACATCGTCCGCGACGGCGACGAACTTACGATCAAGGGAAGGACAAGACTGCGCGGCGGCAAGGTCACATCCTGCGGCGACCACCGCATGGCGATGACCGCGGCGATCGCGGCGCTCGCCTGCGAGGGCGAGGTCGAGGTCGACGACGTCGGCTGCATGAGCAAGTCCTATCCCGACTTTTTGCAACAATACACACGGCTGGGAGGAAGAGTGCAATGAGCGCGACTTTCGGACAAAATTTCAAGATCACGCTGTTCGGCGAATCGCACGCCGAGGCGATCGGCGCGGTCATCGACGGCGTGCCCGCGGGCGTCAGGCTCGACACGGGCTTTATCGCCGACGAGATGAGACGGCGCGCGCCGGGCGGCGACCTGTCCACCCCTCGCAAAGAGGCGGACGAGGCGCGCATTTTGTGCGGCGTAAAGGACGGGGTGACAGAGGGTACGCCGATCGCGGCGGTCATCTTCAACACCAACACCAAGTCGTCCGACTACTCGCAGCTGGAGCGGCTGATGAGACCGGGGCATGCCGACTACGGCTACTTCGTCAAGTATGGCGGTCACAACGACGTGCGCGGCGGCGGAGCGTCGTCGGGCAGGCTCACCGCGCCGCTGGTTTTTGCGGGCGCGATAGCCAAGCAATTGCTTGCGGAAAAGGGGATAGCGGTCGGCGCACACATCACGCGCGTCGCGGATGTATGCGATTCAAAATTCGGCACCCGTGTCGATGCGGCGACGTTTGACAGGCTGCGCGGCATGCGCCTTCCGACTTTGGACGAGGGCGTTTCGGACAGCATGCGCGCGGCGATAGAGGCGGCGCGAGCGGACGGCGACAGCGTCGGCGGAGCTATCGAGTGCGCGGTCGTCGGGGTGCCGGCAGGGGTCGGCGAGCCCTTCTTCGACAGCGTCGAGAGCCGCATATCCGCGCTTGCGTTTTCGGTGCCGGCGGTCAAGGCGATCGCGTTCGGCAAGGGATATGAGCTGTGCGGCATGCGCGGCAGCGAAGCCAACGACAGCCTCTACTATGACGGCGACGTAGTCAGGGCGCGCACCAATCACAACGGCGGCGTCATCGGCGGCATCACCGACGGCATGCCGATAGTTTTCGAGGTTGCGATCAAGCCGACCGCGTCCGTGTTCAAGACTCAGGACACCGTCGACGTAGTCGAAAAAAAGGACGCGAAACTGACGCTCAAAGGCAGGCACGACCCGTGCATAGTCACGCGCGCGGTGCCGGTGATCGAGGCGGTCGCGGCGATCGCGGTCTGCGACCTCATGCGGTGAGATATGAGAGAACTCGAACAGATAAGACAGCAGATCAACGGCGTTGACGAAAGGCTTGTGCCGCTGCTCGAAGAGCGGCTGCACGCGTCCGCGGACGTCGCCGACTACAAGAAGGCGCACGGGATGGAGATCTTCCAGCCCGAGCGCGAGCGCGCGGTCATCGAACGCGCGGTCGGGATGTTGAAGGACAAGGGCTTGTCGCGCGCGGTAGCGGACATAGTCGCCTCGGTCATGGACGTGGGCAAGCTGTGTCAGCTGTCGCGGATCTGCGAGGGCGGCGACGAGCTTGAGCGCGAGCCGTTCGACAGGGGCGCGAAGGTCGCCTATCAGGGCGTTCCGGGCGCGTTTTCGTCGCAGGCGGCGGAGAGCTATTTCGGCAGCTTGGACAACGCCGCCGCCTACCCGACGTTCGGCGCGGTGATCGACGCGATAGACCGAGGCGAGGTCAAGTACGGCGTGCTGCCGCTCGAAAACTCGACGATCGGGTCGGTCGTCGAGGTGTACGACCTGCTCGCCGCGCGGTCGATGTATATCGTCGGCGAGATCTGGCAGCCGATACGTCACGCGCTTGTCGGCGTCCGCGGCGCGAGGCTCGGGGACGTCAGACGCGTCGTGTCCAAGGCGGAGGCGCTCGGGCAGTGCGCGGAGTTTTTGGAAAGGGGAGGCTGGGAGCAGTCGCCCTACGTCAACACCGCCGCCGCCGCAAAGTCCGTCGCCGAGAGCGGCGACAAGTCGGTCGCGGCGATCGCGAGCGAGAGCGCGGCGAAGCTGTACGGGCTGGACGTGCTCGCTTGCCCTGTCAACGACGTCAAGGACAACTATACGCGGTTCATCATCGTGAGCGCGCGCCTGACCGACCGCGAGGCGGACAAGGTCAGCGTCAGCTTTGTCGTCGACAACGAATGCGGCACGCTGCATCGCGTGCTCGGGATGTTTGCGCGGCTGGGGGTGAACATGTCAAAGATAGAGTCGCGGCCGGACAAGAAAAACCCGGCGAAGTACTATTTCGTCGCCGATCTCGAGGGCAGCTGCAAGGGCAAAGAGATGCGGCTCGCGCTCGCGGCGGCAAAGACGATGACCCACGATTTCAAGTTGCTGGGCGAATATCGAAAGGGGAGCATTTGACGGACATGTATTGCGTTATCGGCAAAAAACTCGCGCATACTCTCTCGCCCGAGATACACCGCGCCTACTTTGAGTTGAGCGGCAGGCAGGGCGAATACACCGCCGTCGAGCTGACGGAGGAGGAGATCGCGCGCGGCAGAGAGTTTTTGCTCGGATATGACGGCGTCAACGTGACGATACCCTACAAGCAGGCGGTGATGCCCCTTCTCGACGGCATATCGGACGAGGCGCGCGAGATAGGCGCGGTCAACACGATCAGGCGCGAGGGCGGCAAGCTGTTCGGCTACAACACCGACCCGTACGGCTTTGAGGCGATGCTCGCGTCGAGGGGGATAGACCCGTCGGGCAAGAGCGCGTATGTGCTCGGCTACGGCGGTGCGGCGCGCTCGGTGATATACGCGCTGAACAGGCTGGGCGCGGACGTGACCGTGGTCAGCCGCGACCCGGCGAGGGCGGCGGCGGACGGGCATGCGGCGATAGATTACGAGGAATTGGCGCAAAGAGAGGGCTATCTGCTCGTCAACTGCACGCCGATGGGGATGTTTCCGAACGCGGACGCGTCGCCTGTCGGCGACGAGGTAGTAGCGCGGTTCGACGCGGCGGCGGATCTGATCTACAATCCCGTCCTGACGCGCTTTTTGCGCAGCGCGATCTCGCTGGGCAAGAGGGCGGTCGGCGGACTATATATGTTGGTCGCGCAGGCGATGAAGTCGCAGCACATCTGGACGGGAGACGACGGCGCGGAGGCGTTGACAAAGACGGTCTACGACAGGATAGCGCGCGGCTTTTTGCGCGATACGGGCAACATTTGGCTGATCGGAATGCCGGGCTGCGGCAAGACGACGTTCGGCTCGTGGACAGCCCAAAAGACGGAGAGGGAATTTGTCGACGCGGACGCATATGTCCAACATCTGTCGGGGATGACGATCGCCGAGATGTTCGAGCGCGGCGAGGACTTTTTCCGCGACGCAGAGAGCGAGGCGATCGCGTGTCTCGCGTGTCGAAAGGGGTTGGTGATCGCTACGGGCGGCGGCGCGGTGCTGCGCGATTTCAACATCGACTGCATGCGCCTTTCGGGGACGACGGTGTTCATCGACCGCGCGCCCTCGGACATCATCGCCGACGTCGACTACGCGTCGCGGCCTCTGCTCGTGCAGGGCGCGGAGAGGGTGTGGCGGCTGTACGGCGAGCGCAAAGACAGGTATGCCGCCGCCGCACAGATAACGATTGCAAACGATACGGACGAGCGCGAGGTCTTTGACAGGATATTGAGCGCTCTCGGGGAGAAGTGATATGAAGATATTGGTCATCAACGGTCCCAACATGAACATGCTGGGCATTCGCGAGCCCGACGTCTACGGCAGGCAGACCTACGCCGACCTTTGCGAGCACATCAAGCGCGGCTGTGAGGGCGAAGAGCTCGACTTTTTCCAGAGCAACCACGAGGGCGCGATCGTCGACCGCATCCACGCCGCCTACTTCGACGGCACGGACGGCATCGTCATCAATCCGGCGGCGCACACTCATTACAGCTACGCAATCCACGACGCGGTCAAGGCGGTCGGGGTGCCGACGGTCGAGGTGCACATCTCGGACATTGGTTCGCGCGAGGAGTTCCGTCACACGTCGGTGATCGCGCCGGCGTGCCGCTCGCAGATCTGCGGCAAGGGTTTTGACGGCTATGTGCTCGCGGTCAAACAGCTCGTTTCGGGCAAGTTCGAGGATGTGAGATGAAAAGACCCGTCGTCACGATAATAGGACTCGGCGTGGTCGGCGGCTCGTATGCCGGCGCGCTCTCTGCGGCGGGGTATACCGTCTACGGAGTCGCGCGCACGACCGACACGATCGCCAAGGCGAAGCAGAGGGGCATGATCGCGGACGGCGGCACCGACGCCGCGCCGTTTGCCGCGAAGTCGGACGTCGTCGTCATCGCGCTCTATCCCGGACAAGTCGCCGCCGAGCTGCGCGCGCTCGCGCCTCATCTGCGCCCGGGGACGGTGGTCACCGACGTTGCAGGCATAAAGTCGCTGATACAAAAAGAGGTCGAAGAGGCTTTGCCCGAGGGCGTGGAATTTGTGTTCGCGCACCCGATGGCGGGCAGGGAGAAGAGAGGGATCGACTATGCCGACCCGGCTGTGCTTCGCGGCGCGAACTTCATCCTCGTGCGCGGCGCAAACACGTCGCAAAGCGCGATGGAGACGGTGAGGAAGCTTGCCGAGGACATGGGCTTCGGGCGTATCGTCGAGGTGTCGGCGCAAAGGCACGACGAGATCATCGGCTTTGTCTCGCAGCTGCCGCACGCGATTGCGGTCGCTCTCGTCAACAGCGACGAAGAGAGTGCGGAGACGGAGAAATTTATAGGCGATTCCTTCCGCGACCTCACGCGCATAGCGAGCATAAACGAGACGCTTTGGAGCGAACTTTTTCTCGGCAACCGCGACAATCTGATACGTTCGATCGACGACTTTACGCGCCAGCTGAACGCGATCAGAGACGCGCTCGCCACCGGCGACAAGGACGCGCTCGAGGCGTTGTTCAAGTCGTCGACAGAGAGGCGAAACCGCTACGTCAAAAAGTGATTTTTTCGTGCCCGTGTGCACAAAACGAACATTTGCTCCGCTTCTCGGCGGAGCTTTTCTTTTGCGCGGAGCACGATCATCCGCATTAAGTTTTGTTTGCCGGAGAGCTTATCGAGTCAAAGCGTCCGAGCGCCGAGAGGTTCGGCGAGCGATCTTTCTGCGTGCGGCAAAAGAGGCAAAACGGCACGGTAGAGAGATATCGATAAAGGTTTTCGCATCCGCGCAGCGCAAAAAAATGTGCGTCCGCGCGTATATAGTAGCGCCAGACAATTGACTTAAAGCGCCGATAATGGTATATTCTTAACGTATGGAAGAAAAGGTCCGCAATTCATCCCGAAAGTCAAAAGACGCCGCCGCTCCCTTGGGAGAGGCTGAGGTCGCTCGCCCCGAAAGGTCGCGGCGAGGCAGGGGCACGCCCCTTCCGCCGCCGTCGCAATTGGGCGAGAAGAAGAGGGACGATGCCGCCGAAAGAGCGGCTTCGGCGGACGCCGCCGCGGAGACAAAGCCGGCAGGCGCAAAGTCTGCGGCGAAGAAGCCGCGCGCCGCGAAGCAGCCCGAGCCGCAAGACGGCTCTTCCGCAAAGCAGGAAGCCGCGGCGGCGCAGCAGACGCCGAGTGCGGAGAGCGCCGAGACAAAGCCGACGCGCAAAGGCGTCAAGGCTGAAAAGCCGGAGGCGGCAGCGGCTCAAACTTCCGAAGAGGTCGAGTCCGCGTCCGCCGCCCGTCCCAGGAGGGCGCGCAAAAAGGCGGCGGAGACAGTCGATCGGCCCGCGGAGCAACAGCCGCAAGCCGACGCGGCGGCAGAACAGCCTTCCGAGGTGATTTCGGAGCCGGAGCAGCCCGCGCCCGATGAGGAGCTTTCCGCTGCGGACGCGAGCGCCGAAGAGGCGCAAACGGAACCGAAACCGATCAAGAGGCCGCGCAAGCGCAGCGCCGCACGTCCCGTAAGGGTGGAGGCGGATCCGCACGTCGGGCTGACGCAGGCGCAGGTGGACGAGCGCGTCTCGACGGGCTGGACGAACGAACAGCCCACGATCGTCACCAAGTCGTACGCGAACATCTTCCGCACCAACGTGCTGACGCTGTTCAACCTGATCAACTTTGTTTTGGCGGCGCTGATACTTGTCTACGGCGAGCTCAAAAACATGTTGTTCATCATCATCGTCACCTGCAACATCATCGTCGGCATAGTGCAGGAGATACGTTCCAAGTTGGTGCTCGAAAAGATGTCCTTGGTGTCAGCGCCGCACGTCGACGTCGTCAGGGACGGCGAGGTGAAGGCGGTCGCGGTGTCCGACATAGTTTTGGACGACATAATCTTGCTCAAACAGGGGATGCAGATCCCGGCGGACTGCCACGTCGCCGAGGGCGTCTGCGAGGTCAACGAGTCGTTGCTGACAGGAGAGCAGGACGACGTGCACAAGCAGAGCGGCGACTTTCTCTATTCGGGCAGTTTCGTGCAGGCGGGCGACTGC
>CABKMX010000042.1 GCA_902373595.1 uncultured Christensenellaceae bacterium | reverse complement strand
GTGTAAAATCCGCGCATATCGTGCAAATTCGTCACTTCACCTTCTTGCCCCAATCGTACTTTTGACGGAATTCTTCGGCAAAATCTCCGAATCTGTCCTCGCGGATCGCCTGCTTCGCCTGCTCCGTCAAGCGGATGAGGAAGCGGATGTTGTGCATGGACAGCAATTCCCCTCCCAAAATCTCGTCGCTCGCAATCAGGTGACGGATGTACGCGCGCGTGAAGTTGCGGCAGCAATAGCAGTCGCACTCCTCGTCTACCGGGAAGAATTGCTCGCGGCACGTCGAGTTGCGCACGGTCAAATTGCCGTACGGCGTAAACGCGGTGCCGTTGCGCGCCATGCGCGTGGGCAGCACGCAGTCAAACATGTCTATGCCGCGCAATATCCCCTCGATCAGGCAGTCGGGGCTGCCTACGCCCATCAGATAGCGCGGCTGATCGTCGGGATAGTAGGGTCTCAGCACGTCGAGCATTCGGTACATCACCTCTTTGGGCTCGCCGACCGAAAGTCCGCCGATTGAGAAGCCGCACTTGGCGAATTCGAGCGCGCCCTTGATGCTCTCCACGCGCAGATCTTCGAACATATTGCCCTGCACGATCGGAAAGAGCATTTGCTCGTCGTGCCCTTCGTGCCGCTTGGCGCAACGCTCGAGCCAGCGCAGAGTGCGGTACATCGCCGCCTCCGACTTGCGCCTGTCCGTCTTGCCGTGCGTGCACTCGTCGAACGCCATCACTATGTCTGCGCCGAGCGCGTGCTGAATGTCCATCGCAAACTCGGGCGTCATATAGTGCTTGCTGCCGTCGATATAGGACGAGAACTTGACTCCGTCATCGCTGATTTTGCGCATCGAGGCCTGCGAGAACACCTGAAAGCCGCCGCTGTCCGTCAATATGGGCTTGTCCCAATTCATGAACTTGTGCAAGCCGCCCGCCTTTTGTACGAGTTCGTGCCCGGGGCGCAGATAGAGATGATAGGTGTTGGCGAGCACGATTTGAGCGCCCGTCTCCTCTACCGCGGCAGGCGTCAAAGACTTGACGGTCGCGTTTGTGCCGACCGGCATGAATACCGGCGTCTCAATCACGCCGTGCGGCGTATAAAGCCGCCCTATCCTCGCGCCGCTCTGGCGGCAAACCTTGACAACTTCGTATCTGAACGCGTTTTCCACAACTTCTCCTTTTTTGTACCTGTGTCGATTATCAATATATAAACATCGCGTCGCCGAACGAGAAAAATCTGTACTCCTCCTCGACGGCATGCCTGTACAATTGCAAAGTTTTCTCTCTTCCGACCAGCGCGCTGACCAACATGATTAACGTCGATTGCGGCAAGTGGAAGTTGGTGATCAAACAGTCGACAATCTTGAACTTGTAGCCGGGATAGATGAAGATCTCGGTGTTGCCGTGCCCGGGGTGCAAGACGCCGTCGTCGGTCGACGCGCTCTCGACGGTGCGCACCGACGTCGTGCCCACGCAGATTACGCGCCTGCCCTCGCGCTTGGCGGCGTTGATGATGTCCGCGCTCTGCTGCGTCACTTCGTAGTACTCGCTGTGCATCTTGTGCCCTTCGATTGTCTCCTCTTTGACGGGGCGGAATGTGCCCAGCCCCACATGCAGAAGCACGCGCGCGATGACTACGCCCATGTCCTCAATCTTTTTGAGCAATTCGGGGGTAAAGTGAAGACCCGCGGTCGGCGCCGCCGCCGAGCCCTCCTCGCGGCAATATACCGTCTGATAGCGCGACTTGTCTTTGAGTTTTTCGTGAATGTACGGCGGAAGCGGCATGTTGCCCACCCTGTCCAAGATGTCCTCAAAGATGCCGTCGAACTCAAATTCTATCACGCGCATCCCCTCTTCGCCCGTGGACAGCACCGTCGCGGACAGATCGTCCGAGAACTTGATTTTGCGCCCGGGAAGAAGCTTGCGCGCGGGGCGGGCTATGCACTCCCAGCGCGTGTAGTCGAGACGCTTGAGGAGCAGCACTTCGACGTGCGCGCCCTCGTCCCCGCCGTCGCCGACGCGCCTGCCGTAGATGCGCGCAGGGATGACCTTTGTGTCGTTGATGACCAGCACGTCGCCGGGTTTGAGGAACTCGGGAAGGTCGCGGAAAATGCGATCCTCGGCGACGTCGTTCGCCCTGTCATAGACGAGCATACGCGAACAATCGCGCGGCTCAATCGGAGTCTGCGCGATCAATCTCTCGGGCAAATAGTAGTCGAAATCGCTTGTCTTCATCAATCTTTTTTGTCAAAGACGTCGAGCATGCTCATTTGGCGTATCGCCGCCTGAGGCACCTCTCTGCCGAAATGTTTGTATGCGTCGGGGAGCACGACCCTGCCGCGCGGAGTGCGCGCGATGAAGGTGATCTGCATCAAATACGGCTCGTACACGTCTTCAATAGTGCCGCTGTCCTCGCCTATCGACGCGGCGAGCGTGTCCAGACCGACCGGTCCGCCGCCGAACTTGTCAATCATCGTCAATATGATTTTGGCGTCGACAGAGTCAAGCCCCAGCTTGTCAATCTCCATTTTGCCGAGCGCATGGTCGGCAACCTCATAGTCTATCACGCCCTCGCCCTTGACCTCGGCAAAGTCGCGGACGCGCTTCAAGATGCGGTTGGCGATACGCGGAGTGCCGCGGCTGCGCCTTGCAATCTCGACCGCGCCGTCGTCGGTGATCTCGACGCCCAAAATGGCTGCCGAACGGCGGACTATCTTGGCGAGCTGTTCGGGCGTATACATCTCCAGCCTACAATTGACGCCGAATCGGTCGCGAAGCGGCGAGGTCAACATACCTGCCTTGGTCGTCGCGCCTATCAACGTGAACTTGGGCAGCGCGAGGCGTATGCTCTTCGCGGACGGGCCCTTACCGACGACAAAGTCGAGCGCAAAGTCCTCCATTGCCGGATACAACACCTCTTCGACGTTGCGGTTGAGGCGGTGAATCTCGTCGATGAACAGCACGTCGTTCTCGCCGAGGTTGGTGAGAATCGCCGCAAGGTCCGCCGCCTTTTCGATCGCGGGACCGGAGGTGATGCGGATTTGCGCGTTCATCTCGGAAGCGATGATGTGCGCGAGCGTGGTCTTGCCAAGCCCCGGAGGACCGTACAAGAGCACGTGGTCGAGAGGCTCTCCCCTTGCGACCGCCGCCTTTATGTAAATCTCGAGATTTTCTTTGATCTTGTCCTGACCGACATATTCGTCCATCGTACGCGGACGAAGGGTGTTTTCGCTGTCGCTCTCACCCGTCGCCTGCAGCGATGACATGAATCTCGGTTCGCGCTCGTCAAAATCGCTCATTTGTCAAAGCTCCTCAACGCAAGCCCGATGATCTGCTCGAGCTTGTCCGTCTTTTTCATAGCCGCCGCAACCGCGGTGTATGCGTCCGTCTTGGAAATGCCGAGCGACACGAGCGCGGCAATCGCGTCCTGCGCGGTCGCGTCTCCGACCGCGGAAGTCGGCATGACGTCCGCCGGAGCGATTGCGGTCGCGGTCGACGAAACCTGCTCACGCAATTCAAGGATGATGCGCTCGGCGGTCTTTTTGCCTATGCCTTTGACCTTGGACAGCGTCGCCGCGTCTCCGCCGACAATCGCTATCGCCAGCGTGGATACGTCCACGGACGACAAAATCTGCAACGCCAGCTTGCCGCCGACTCCGCCGACCGAGGTCAGGTTCTCGAACATCGCCTTTTCCTCTTTTGAGTAGAAGCCGAACAGCCTGACGTCGTCCTGCGCGACGGCAAGACGGCAATAGACTGTGACCGTCTCGCCCTGCTTGCCCAACTTGGCAAGCGTGGCATTGCTGACAAGCAGCTCGTACGCTACACCGCCCGGGGTGGCGACGGCAAGCCTGCCTTCTTCATAAAAAACTACTTTACCGGTGATTGAATAGAACATATCGGATATATTATAGCTCAAACGCGCGCGCAAAGCAACCGTTGCCGCGCATTGCGTCAAATCAATTTCGCTCTCCTCAACGCCGCGTCTACTTTGCGGCGCAGCTCCCCCGGCGAACAATCGGAGTCGATGACCTCGTCCGCCATCGGTTCTTGCGCGTTGCGCAGCGCGAACATAGCGGCGATTTCCTCTTCGCTCCTGCCGTCCCTTGCGGCGACCCTCTTCGCTCTGACCGCCGCCGGCGCGGTGACCAGCCACAATTCATGCTCTATTCCTGCAAGCGCCTCGGGGACCTGAACTTCGGCAAACGCGACGTCGTTGCCGCATGCCGCCTCGAGCAACTTTGCGACCACTCGCGGATGAGCGGCGGCGTTGAGTTTCGCCACATCTTCGGGGTGAGCGGCAAGGTGCGCGGAGAGCGCCTTCTTGTCCACTTTGCCGTCTTTTACCGTACCGAAAAGCCGCTTGATTTCGGCAATGTAGTCGGGCGAATTTATCACGCCCGTGTTGAAAATTCGATCGCAATCGAAGACGGCAAAGCCACGGCTCGCGATATATTCCGCAACCGTGGACTTTCCGCTGCCCATAGGTCCGGTGATTGCAATCAGTCTCATTTTGCCTCCAGCCAATTGTCGCCTATGCCGACGTCCGCAATCAGCGGCACGGCAAGCGTTGCGGCGCCCTCCATCTCGCGTTTGAGAATGTTTGCGACAGCTTCCGTCTCCTCGACCGGGGTGTCGACGATGAGTTCGTCGTGCACCTGCATGATCAGTCCGGCTTTGAGTCCTGCGTCTTTGAGCGCCTTGTCGACGGCTATCATCGCCTTTTTGATGATGTCCGACGCGGTGCCTTGAAGCGGCATGTTCATCGCGACGCGCTCGCCGAACGACCGCGTGTTGTAGTTGGTCGATTTGAGCTCCGGGATATATCTGCGTCTGCCGTCGAGTGTGCGGACATATCCGTGCTCCTTCGCATATTCGACGCTGCGCTCCATATATTTTTTGACGTCGGGATAGTTCGCGAAATAGTTGTTCATATACTCGCGCGCCTGCCATACCGCGACGCCGAGATCCTCGGACAGCCCATAGTCGCTGATGCCGTATATGATGCCGAAATTGACAGCTTTCGCGCTGCGGCGCATGTCGGGAGTGACGAGTTCGGACGGCACACCGAACAGCTTTGCCGCGGTCGCGGCGTGGAAGTCCGCGCCGGCGTTGAACGCCTCAATCATATGCCTGTCTCCGCTGAAGTGAGCCATCAGCCTCAGTTCAATCTGCGAATAGTCGGCGCAAACCAGCTTGCAGCCGGGCGACGCGACGAACATCCGCCTGATCTCCCTTCCGCTCTCCTTGCGTATGGGTATGTTTTGAAGGTTGGGTTCCGTCGACGACAGCCTGCCCGTCGCTGTGACCGCCTGCCTGAACACCGTGTGTATCCGCCCCTTTGCGTCGATTAGCGGCAGCATTCCGTCGAGATAGGTCGATTTGAGCTTGGACAGTTCGCGGTAGGACAGAATGAGCGGAACAATCGGGTGCTCGTTTTTGAGCGCGGCGAGTACTTCGACGTTGGTCGAATAGCCGCTCTTTGTCTTTTTGCCCGTTTTCAGCCCGAGTTTTTCGAACAATATATGCGCAAGCTGCTTTGTCGAATTGAGATTGAACGGCTCGCCTGCAAGCTCGGTAATCTTCGCGGCAAGCTCGTCCAATTGCGCTCCGAATCTTTCCGCAAGCGATTCGAGCGTCCCCTTGTCGACGGTGAAGCCGCGGTCCTCCATGTCCTTGAGTACGCCGACAAGCGGCTTTTCGAGGTCGCGGTACATCGCGGTCTGCTCCTTTTCGGCAAGCTCCTTTTCGAGCATGCCGTCGACCGCGAGCAAAGCCGCGCCGACGTTGCTCCCCGGCACGTCGTACGCTGCGAACAGGTCGGACGCGCTCTTGTAACCGGCGTTGCTGTCGCACAGATACGCCTTGAGCATGACGTCATCCCAGCCGCGCACTGCGACGCCGTAGCCGTCCAAGTTGTGCATGATTGTCTTGGCGTCAAAACACACCTTGACGACGTCCGCGTCTTCAAGCAGCGGCTTGAGCGCGGCAACCGCGCCGTCAAAGGTCACGCCCTCGTCAAAGAAGTTGTCGGTGACCGCAACAGAATACGATCCGCCGTCACACGCCAAAAACATCTTCTCGCCGGACATATCGAACGCCGCTCTTCCCTTCGCCAAAGCGGCAATCTCGCGCAGTCTCGCCTCGTCTGTGACCTCTTCCGCTTCGGGCAGGGTCACCCCCACTCCCTCCGCCGCCGCGCCGTCGTCGTACTCGAACGAATCGGCAAGCTTGGAGAGATTGTAATCGAGAAGCTCCTTTTTGAGCGCTACCGGGAACACCGGCTTGAACTCCGTCTCGAGCACGGCGGTATCGACAGGGCTGTCCGTGTCGATTGTCGCAAGCTTGTACGAGAGATAGGCAAGGTCCTTGTTCTGCTCCAGCTTTTCGCGCAGCTTGCCCTTGACTTCGTCGAGATGAGCATATACTCCGTCCAATGTGCCGTAGCTGTCCAGCAAACCCTTCGCCGTCTTTTCGCCGACGCCGGGCACGCCGGGAATGTTGTCGGACGCGTCGCCCATCAGCGCCTTGAGATCGATGACCTGCGACGGGGTGAGCCCGTGATCCTCTTTGAGCTTTGCTTCGTCCATCAACGCTATCTCGGTGATGCCCTTGATTGTAAACACGACCTTTGTACGCGCGTCAATCAGCTGCCAGCTGTCGCGGTCGCCGGTGACTATGAGCACGTCGCCGTCAAACTTGCGCGCAAGCGTACCTATCAAATCGTCCGCCTCGAAGCCGTCCTTTTCGCACACCGGAACGCCCATCAGCGAAAGCATGTCCTTAACAGGCTGCAACTGTGCGGCGAGGTCTTCGGGCATGGGCTTGCGCGTCGCCTTGTAGCCCTCGTACATCTCCTTGCGGAATGTGGGCGCCTTGCGGTCGAACGCGGCTACGACTTTGTCCGGCTTGAATTGCGAAATCAGCTTGGAAAACATCGTGAAATAGCCGTGGATTGCACCCGTCGGGCGGCCCTTGCGGTCTGTGAGCGTGTTCATCGCGTAATAGGCGCGATTGAGCAGCGAGTTGGAATCGAGCAAAACAAGTGTCGACATGGCAATTCTCCGATATTTGATTTGAAAACGCGTCTTTGCGTCAAAAACGTCATTTGCGCAAATATGTGCACGGCATATGCCCCGATGTCGGCGCGTTTTTCTTTCTTTAATTATACATTATTTTCCCCTTTCTGTCTATATTTATTTGACTTTGTGCGCCGTAATTTGTTATAAAGGTCTTACGGCGTCAAGCGCCGCAGGAGGACGAATGCAGACACTTGAAATGATACTCACCCTGCTGGGCGGATTGGGCGTCTTTTTGATTGCGCTCAAGATTATGAGCGAGACGTTGGAGTCCATTGCGGGCAACAAGCTCAAAGACGTATTCAACAAGATCAGTTCAAACCGCTTTGCCGGCATCGCCGTCGGCGCGGGCGTGACCGCGGTCATACAAAGCTCTTCGGCTACTACGGTCATGGTTGTCGGCTTTGTCAACGCAGGCGTAATGACGCTCCGTCAGGCGACGGCAATCATCATGGGCGCCAACATCGGTACGACAATCACCGCGCAGATTGTCGCGCTCCAATTCTTGCCGATTACCGCTTTCTTCGGCGCGCTGTCATGCGTGGGCGCGTTCATGATGATGCTTTCCAAAAACGACAAGGTCGTCCGTGCGGGGCAATTGATGGGCAGCGTGGGCATGATCTTCGTCGGGCTCGAAGTGATGAGCGCGTCGATGCAAAGTTTCAGCGACTCCGAGGCGGTCCGCAATGCAATCGCCGCGGTCAGCAACCCCTTCCTCTTGCTGCTCATCGGACTTGTAATCACCGCGATTATTCAAAGCTCTTCGGCGACGACAAGCATCTTGATCACGATGGCGGGCGTCGGCTTGATCGACCTCAAAAGCTCCATCTTCCTCACGCTCGGCATCAACATCGGCACTTGCGTGACCGCAGTGCTCGCCTCTATCGGCGCGACGACCAACGGCAAGCGCGCGTCGGTGATTCACCTCATGTTCAATGTGTTCGGCTCCATAGTGTTCTTCATCCTTGCGCTGTGCCTGCCGATCGACAAATGGCTCGCCGCGGCGTTCCCCGAAATTGAAACGCAGAT
>CABKMX010000041.1 GCA_902373595.1 uncultured Christensenellaceae bacterium | reverse complement strand
CTATCAAATAGGCGATGACGGCGACAAAGCCGAGCAAAAGGTCGTCGGACGACACCAGCGACATTATCAAACTTATCAGCATATCTTCCCTGCTTCTTCTCCCTTACGCCGCATTGCTATAGTTTAGCAGACGAGCGCCCGCCTGTCAATCAAACGGACAGCATACCTTCGACATTGACGATCACCCTCTTTTCGGCGATCGCGCCGTCGAGCACAAAGGTTATCCAATCGAGCGCCGCCTTCGTCTTCTTTCCGCCGAGCAGATTCGCCGCCTCCTTGATTGCGTCGTCGCGGCTGAGCTTGCCGCCGCACTCGAGTGCGCACTTGATTGCAGCGAAGATCTCGTCGGGGTGAATGCGCGCGATGTCGCGGACGTTCTTTGCGTCGGACGGACGGAAGGTCTCGACCGGTTTGTCGGCAAAGAACACCCTGTCCTCGACCTCTTTGCGGAACGACACGAACGTGTCCGCATAGGCGGTCAGTTGCGCAATCGCTCTCTTCGCGGTCGCCGGCACGCCGAACTGCGCGCACAGCCGCGCGAGCAACGTGCGCTGTTCAATCGGCGATTCGCGCTCGATGATTGCGCGTATCTTCTCGACAATCTTGTCCTTGCTCGCCGGATTGAGCACATAGTCCGCGCCCGACGCCTTCGCCGCCGGCTTGACCGCGTACGCCTTGTACGGCTCTTTGTATTTGGCGACGATGTCGCGTATCGCCTTTTTGCCCAGCGCGCGCTTTTCCGCAAGCGCCGACACCGCGTCCTTGATGCGTTGTATCTCGCGCTTGGGGTTGTTGAAGTAATTTACGCACCAGACGTGGTAAGTATTCCAGCCGAGTCTGCGCAATATACGCGAGTGCATCGTCACGCGGTCGCGTACGCCCTTGAATTTGAGGTCGTTCTCGCTGTCGGCGAGCACCGCGAGAATGTAGCGGTCGGGGTTGCGCGGATCGACAATCGCGACGTCGATTTTGAAGTCGGACACGCCGACGTTGCTCTCGCATGCGATGCCCCTGTCCTTGAGTTCGCGCGCAAGCTGCTGCCCGATGCCCTCGTCCGTCCTGCCGATGTCCGTGTTGTTGATTGCGAGCATATCCTTGCCGCGCTCGGCGTATTCGAGGAAGTATTTGAGACACTCTACGCCCTTGCTGTTCGTGCGGCTGAGATCGATCATATTGCCGCGTATCGCGCTGAACACGCACATCTCCGAACGGGCGCGCGTGACCGCGACATTGAGACGCTTTTGACCGCCGTTTTGGTTAATCGGTCCGAAGTTGAGCGACAATTTGCCGTTCTTATCGGGGCCGTAGCCGACGCTGAACAAAATGACGTCGCGCTCGTCGCCCTGCACGTTTTCGAGGTTCTTGACGAACAGCGGCTCTTCGCGCTCGAACGCCGCCGAGTCGAGCCCCTCTTCGTGGATGCGCTTGTTGAGCGCGGTCTCGATGTAGTTTTGCTGAGCGATGTTGAAGGTGACGACGCCGATGCTCTCCTTGCTCCTGACCGGGTCTTTGAGCCGCTTGATGACGTCGGCGACAAGCTCGTCGCCCTCTTTTTTGTTGCACTTTTCGCCGCCTCTCTCATAGACGCCGTCGACATAGCGGAAGGTCACCTTGCTGTTGAGCTCGTTGGGCGACGGGAACGTGAGCAGCGTGTTGTCGTAGAACGTCGCGTTGGAGAACGCGATCAGGCTCTCGTGACGCGAACGGTAGTGCCATCGCAGTCTGTTTTGCGGCATGCCCAGCGCGAGGCAGTCGTCCAAGATGCTCTCCATGTCCTCCGACTCGTAGTTGTCCTCGTCGCGCACGTCGGCGTTGAAGAAGGTGGTCGGCGGCAGCTGCTGCGGATCGCCGACGACGATCAGAGACTTGCCGCGCACGATGCTTCCCACCGCCTTGCAGGTCGGCAGCTGCGACGCCTCGTCGAAGATGACCAAATCGAACTTGTCGAGATCGACGTCGAGGAATTGAGTGACCGACGACGGACTCATCATCATGCACGGGCAGCACGCCTTGAGCAAGGTCGGAATGTTGGAGAACAGCGTCCGAAGCGTCATCCCCTTCATGCCCGTCTTTTCGGCGCGCATCAGCAGCACGCGCTCGGTGCTCTGCTCGCCCTCGTCCTCGGGGCGCGGCAGCGCGGCGACGAGACGGTTGTAGATCTCCGCCCTCGTCAGCCTCTCATACTCGTCCGTAAGCTCGCGGAACTTGGCGGACGTCTCTTCGAGCGACATGCCCGAGAAGCGGCTGAGCGTCTCGTCGAGCAACAATTCGCTGCGTACAAAGTTGAAATATACGCACTTCTTGAAGCAGCTGAGCACGTCCTGCGCGGTAATTTCGCCGTTGCCGAGCGGTCCCAGCACAAATTCCAAACCGCTCTCGCGGCACTTCTTGACGATTTCCTGATAGCGGCACCAATTGGGGACGTAATCGAAATTCTTTTGAATGTTGGACAGATACTCTATCTTCGCGCCCAGCTCCGCGCCGCCGCACCAGCCGTCCGTGCGGTAGACGTCGCAGAACGTCGCGATTGCGCGCTCGTAGTTCTCGTACGCATAGACGTAATATTGTCCGTGCAGATTGGGACCGTACTTGGTCAACGCCGCGCAGCTCTCCTCGAACACCCTGACGTCGAGGTCGGCGTAAAGATCCGCCGCCGCGCCGTAAAGCTCCTCGATCGAGTCGCAATACTCGGCGATCGTCTTGGGGTCTGCGCTCTGTGCGCCGAACACCGCGGTCAACTCCTTGTACAGCTTGCCCGCCATGCGGCGCGTCTGCTCGCAGCGAGCGAGATAGCCGAAGAAGGACTGCCTCTGCTCCTTTGCGACGCCGTCGGGCATGATCTTGCGCAATTTGCGCGACGGGCTCTTGCCCTCAGCCGCCTCGGCGAGGTCGTCCTGCGGCACTTCCGCCGGATACGCGCCGTACCGCGAGCGGTAGTCGGTCATCATCATCGCCGCCTTGTTGCTGAGGTTGAGATAGTTGTCGACAAGGTCCTTTTTGTCCCCGTCTTTGAGCGCGAAATAGTGCGCCGCATACTCCTTTTCCAGCCCCTTGGACAGCTTGTACAGCGCCTTGAGCTTTTGGTCGGTCAGCGACACCGTGCGCACGCTGTAATAGGGCAAAAGATTGCGCGCGCACGCACGGAGATTGCGCAATTGGTCGAGCGCAATCTCGAGAATCGGCTCGCCGCTCGCACGCCACTTGTCGTCGTATTCGAAGCCGCCGATGCGCTTGAACGGCGTCTTTTGGATGTCGCCGCACTCCTTGGCGCGCACGGACAGTTCGCCGAGGATCTGCAAATAGCCGCGGAAGGACTCCGCCGTCAATTTTTCATAGAACAGCGAATCTATCCGCAAACAGTCGGGCGCGTCCTGATTCTCGAAATACTCGAGTATGCCCTCATAGAGCGAGATGCCGAGATAGCGCTTGCGGTGCATCGCCTCGAGCTCGCCCGAAAGCGCGCTCACGCTCTCCTTGATCTCGTCGAGTTTTTCGTTGATGTCGACATCGGTCGTCCCCGACTTGAGCCCGAGCGTGTTGACAATCTGCCCGAGCACCGCGGTCTTGTTTGTCTTGCCCGAGTGCAATTCGAGGCAGAAATCGGCAAGCCCTATCGACTTGAGCCTGCGGTGAACGACGGACAGCGCCGCCTTCTTTTCGGCGACGAACAGCACGCGGCGACCGCGGACGATGTTGTTGGCGATGATGTTGGTGATCGTCTGCGACTTGCCGGTGCCCGGAGGTCCGTGCAGCACAAAGCTCTTGCTCAAACTGTCATAGATTGCCGAATATTGCGACGAGTCCGCCGATATCGGCAGATACATCCTCTCCGTCCCGACATATGCCTCGTCGCTGCTGCGGTCGGACAGGTCGAACGCGCCCTCGGGCAGCTCGAGCCTGTTGTCGAGCAGCGAGCGCACAATCGGATGTTCGCGGAATTTCTCGGTGCGGTATTTGATGTCGTACCAAAGCTGATAGTTGGCGAACGACAGGCTCGCCAAAAACGCGTCGCCGAACACCTCCCAGCCCTTCATGTCCACCGTTTCGCGCTTGATGCGCGCGATCACTGACATATAACTCTGCTCGCCGCTCAAAGCGACCGTCCCCAACCCCCTGATGTCGAGGTTGAATTGACGATACAAAAACTCCAAAAGCGTGGAGTTGAGCCTGACGTCGTCGGTGTTGACCTCCGCCGTATAGGTCGGCGCGGCAAGCCCCTTGCGCGTCATGCTCACCGGGAAGAGGAAGAGGGGCGCATACTTGAACTCGGTCGCACTCTCCTCCTTCCAGCGCAAGAAGCCGGCGGCGAGATAGAGCGACGTAGTGCCCGTCTCCTCCTGCACGCTGCTCTCCTTGCGGAAGAGGCGGAACAGCGTCCCCTCGTGCTCCTTGGAGTCATAGACGGACAGCATGCGCTTGTTGGAATATTCATACCCGACAAAGTCGGTGAAAGGCTTGGTGTAGCCGATGTGGGCGAAGTCCTTGGCAAGCTCTATGCCCGCCTTTTCCGCCTCTTTCGCTCCCGCCTCGACAGTGAAAGTCTTGTTGCGGTCGAGCGCGGAAAACAGATTTTGCAGGGACGGAGTCAGCAATTTGACCGCCGCGCGCGAGATCTTGAAGTTGAGCAGCGCGTTGCGCATGTCCATGTCGAGCAGCTTGCGCTCCCATTGCGCGATCTTGCCCGTCTCCTTGTCCCCTTCGACCGCGCCCTTGAACTCGCGTATCTGCGACGGGCGCAATTCGGGCGCAAAATCGCGGCTCTCCTCAAGGTCGTATCCGCCGCCCTGTCTGCGCTTGCGCTCGGGGAGCGGCTTGATGTTGATGATACGCGCGCGCTTGACGTCGATGAACACGCCGTCGTCGGCGCGCTTCAACGCGTTTTTGGCGTTGCGTTCCGCCTTTTCGAACGACGAGCCTTCGGAGATGTCGTCCATGCATATGAGCGTGAAGTCGTTGACCCCCGAAGATGTCTTTTTCGCAAGAAAATCGGCGTCGTCCCATACCGTGGACGGACAACACTCGTCGGTGAGGAATACGCCTGCGTACCACTTGCCGCCGAACTTGCCGACGACGGCGTTGTGGCCCTCGCTCTCGGCGAGCGAAGCCATAAACAGCGCAAGCTCGGGGCCCGTCGCGATGCCCGACTCGAAAAGCTCCTTGTGAGAGACGACCTTGAAGTCGTCGCTCGGGGTGTCCTCGAGCACGAACTTCTCCTCTGCAATCACGCTGTAGCATGCGGCGAAATAGTTGCGCACGCCGTTGCGCGAACCGTAGCCCTTGGAGATCGTCAGCTTCCAATCGCGGGCGCGCTGTTCGGCGTCGGCGACCGTCTTGTTGACCTCGGCGGTGCGCTTGACGAACGCGGCGAGCGATTCGGGCGAAGCGGCAAAGTCGCACTCGTCAAAGGCGAGAATGTCCGTCTTGACGCTTGCGGTCATCACAGACTGCTCGCCGACAAAAATCTCGACGTCAAGGTCGCCCTCGGTGCGCTCGTCCATCGAGACGAGGCAGGTCGGCGAACAATTGACGTCAAGGTTGAACCTCGCGGTCGTGCGGCGCGGTATCACCTGCTGTACGAACTCGTACGGCACGATGAAGTCGGGCTTTGAGGTCACCTTGATGCGGATGTCCTCGATGTCGTTTTCGGAAGTGTTTTTGAGATGAAACCGCTTGATGAGCTTGATGCCGTTTTGAAGCGCGTAGTAGCCGATTGTGTCGGCGCACTCCAACGTCAGCTCGAGCGAGCCCTCTTTGACAAAGGTCACGTTCTTTTCTTCGGACATAATTTTCTCCTCACCTTATCTCAATCTTGAAGGGACGCGAAATCGCTCACCTCGACCCCCGCCTCTTTGAAAAGCAGCATGCTGAACTCGTCGGGATAGCCGTACTTGTAGATGACGCGCTTGATGCCCGCGTTGATGATCATCTTCGCGCAGATCACGCACGGCTGATGCGTGCAATACAGCGTCGCGCCGTCCACGCTCACGCCCAGCTTCGCCGCCTGAATGATCGCGTTCTGCTCGGCGTGCACGGCATAGCACAATTCATGCCTCGTCCCCGAGGGGATGCCCAGCTTGATGCGGATGCACTCGCCCTTTTCGGTGCAGCTCTTGATACCGCTGCTCGCGCCGTTGTAGCCTGTCGTCAAGATGCGCTTGTCCTTGACGATGACCGCGCCGACGTGCCTGTCGGGTTTGAAACAGCTCGACCAAGTCGCGACCTGCTCCGCCATATCCATAAAACGTTGATCCCATTTGTTCATACGGTAAACTCCTATTGTATATATGATACCATAAACGCGCGCGCAAAGCAACTTCAAAACGCACCGAAAAGCCGCGACAAAACACTTTTTTCGGCGACTCTCCCAAGACGCGCGCGGCGCGCTTTTCACCGTAGTTTAACGGTTGAGGCGCCAAATGAAAAAATTTGGTAAAATGTCGCAAAAAAGTTGCATATAAGTCTTTACATACCCGCTTTGGCGTGTTATAATATGCAATGTTGGCAGTCGAGAGGCTTGACTGCCAAACCAAATCATCGAAATCATTCGGAGGTATAAATCATGAACATCAAACCGTTGTTCGACAGGATCGTCATCGAGCCGATGGACGCTCCCGAAAAGACCGAAAGCGGTCTCTTCCTGCCCTCGTCCGCGCAGGAAAAACCCCAGCTCGCACGCGTCATCGCGGTCGGCCCCGGCGGTCTCGTGGACGGCAAAGAAGTGACCATGCAGGTCAAAGTCGGCGATGTCATACTCTACAACAAATATGCCGGTTCCGACTTCAAGTTGGACGAAAAAGAAGTTACCGTGCTCAAACAGAGCGACGTGCTCGCGATTGTCGAGCAATAAGGAGGCACACTTATGGCTAAGAAATTCAAATATGCGGAAGAGGCGCGCAAGAGCCTCGAAGTCGGCGTAAACGCTGTTGCGGACGCCGTCAAAATCACCTTGGGTCCCAAGGGCAGGAACGTCGTCCTCGACAAGAAATACGGCGCTCCCCTCATCACCAACGACGGCGTGACCATCGCCAAAGAGGTCGAACTTCCCGACGGCTTTGAGAACATGGGCGCGCAGTTGGTCAAAGAGGTCTCAATCAAGACCAACGACGTCGCAGGCGACGGCACCACCACCGCGTGCGTGCTCGCCCAGGCGATCATCAAAGAGGGTCTCAAAAACGTCGCCGCCGGCGCGAATCCGATGGTGCTCAAAAAGGGCATCGCAGCCGCGACCGACGCCGTAGTCGAAGAGCTCAAGAAAATCAGCAAGCCCATCGACTCCAAGACAGCCATCGCTCACGTCGCGTCCAACTCCGCAGGCGACGAGATGGTCGGCGAATTGATCAGCGAAGCTATGGAAAAGGTCGGCAAGGACGGCGTCATCTCGATCGACGAGTCCAAGTCGATGAAGACGGAACTGACCACCGTCGAAGGCATGCAGTTCGACAGAGGCTACACCTCCGCCTACATGGTCACCAACACCGACAAGATGGAGGCGGTCCTCGACGACGCATACGTCCTCATCACCGACAAAAAGATCTCGACCGGCAAGGAAATCCTGCCCATTCTCGAGATGGTCGTTCAAAACGGTCTCAAACTGCTCATCATCGCAGAGGACGTAGAGGGCGAAGCGCTGACCGCAATCGTGCTCAACAAGCTCAAGGGCATCCTCAACTGCGTTGCGGTCAAGGCTCCCGGCTTCGGCGACCGCCGCAAGGCAATGCTCGAAGACATCGCCGTTTTGACCGGCGGCACCGTGATCAGCAGCGAGGTCGGCTATGAACTCAAAGACGCCACCCTCGCCCAGCTCGGCAGAGCAAAGCAGGTCAAGGTGGACAAAGACAACACCACAATTGTCGGCGGCGCAGGCAGCGCGGACGCGATCAAGGCTCGCGTCGAGGTTATCCGCAACCAGATTTCGGTGACCACCAGCGAATACGACAAGGAGAAGCTGCAAGAGCGCCTCGCCAAACTCGCGGGCGGCGTCGCCGTCATCAACGTCGGCGCGGCGACCGAGATCGAGATGAAAGAAAAGAAACTTCGCATCGAGGACGCGCTCGCCGCAACTCGCGCGGCGGTCGAAGAGGGCGTCATCCCCGGAGGCGGCGTCGCTCTGCTCTATGC
>CABKMX010000040.1 GCA_902373595.1 uncultured Christensenellaceae bacterium | reverse complement strand
CTGATGTAAAATTAGTTCTTTTCTTCTGCCGTTATTTTGCGAATGGCAAGCTTAATTTATCTGAAAGCCCTCGCTCCATTTGGAACGAGGGCTTTACTTATGCCTCCAACAATCCGGGAAGCATCATAACGGTGTTTTAGACCGATTGTGCCAAACTAAATATTATTTCCCAAAGTGGACGAAAAGTCGAGAAGGCGGGGCATCGGCAGCGAGTTGATGACCTTCGCCAAACAAAAGACGCAAGAGAGCGATTGCCGAATGCTCATTCTCGAAACGCAATCGTGCAATGTCGCTGCGATAGATTTCTATCGCAGCCAGGGGCTCGAGCTGGTCGGGGTGTTGACTTGCGATTACCAAAACGACGACATCGAGCGCAAAGAAGTGCGCTTCGAGATGGGGTGGTTCGTCGAGATAGATCCGCTTTGCCGACCCGACGCAAAGTAACCGTTTGAGTTTTTAGCGATTTTCCCATGCGCCTTGCCAATCATGCGGCGGGGCGCATTTTTTGCTCCTTTTGCGGACGGAATGTAAAAGAGTTTGTCCGTAAGATGTCGAAAGCATAATGTTTTTGGCGCGTTTGGGGGGTGGCTTGTCTTTCGTGGGATAGTTTTTGGCGGTTAGACGTAAAAAACAGGTGTTTTGTCGGCTTTTGTATGTTGTTTTTTCGCTCTTTGTTCGAAAGTCTTATCCGCAACTTGTCCGCATATGTTATAGCGGTCGCGGTTTCGGACAAGCCGCGACGACGAGAGGTGAGTATGAACGATTGGCTCAAATTGCTGCACGAAGACATCGCCGCATGCATCCAAGACCCGTCCGGCGTGACCGAGATCAGATTGCGCGCAGGCAAGCGCACTACCGTGTCGCGCGGCGGAGGGTATGCTGCCGTCGGACGCGTTGCGACGATAGAGGACGTGCGCGGCGCGCTCGCCGTCGCTACGGACAGGTCGGTGTACGCAGCGGAGACTTTGTTGGCGCAGGGATTTTTGACCTATCGCGGCGGAGTGCGCATAGGCGTTTGCGGCGAGTGCGTCTACAAGGGCGGCAAGCTTGCCGCATATCGCGAAGTATCGTCGATTTGCATTCGCATACCTCACGAGGTCGACTTTTGCGACAGAAGGATAGAGACAATCGTCAATCGATTCGAAAACACCTTAATCGTGTCGCCGCCCGGGATGGGCAAGACCACTTTGCTCCGGTATATGATTAAAAGGCTGTCCGACGGCGGCAAAAACGTGCTTGCGATAGACGAGCGCAACGAGATCTCCGCGAGCGTCGACGGCGTCCCGACTTGCGATGTCGGCGCAAACACCGACGTCGTCCTGTTCGCGAACAAGCGCGACGGCTATGTCGAGGCGATACGCGCGATGAGACCCGACGTCCTCGCGACGGACGAGCTGTTCGGCAAACACGAGGTCGAGTGTATCGCCGACGCGGTCCGATGCGGAGTCAAGGTGCTTGCGACCGCGCACTCGGACGGCGCGGCAAGACTGCTCGCTGACCCGACTTACGGCGCGCTCGCCGCTACGATGCGCTACTTTGTCACGTTGTCGGGCAAGGGCGTCGTCGCGTCGGTCTATGACGGAGCGAAAAAGAATTGTCTTCTTTGATTGTCGGCGCGGCGCTGTTTATCTGTTGTGCGTATGTCGGCTTCGGGATATGCGATCTGTACAAGCGGAGAAGCGCGTTTTTCGACGCGTTGATCGAATATCTCGACTCGCTCGAACGCGGAATATCGTATGCCAAAACTCCGCTCCCCAAACTCACCGAGGACTTCGCCGCCGACAAAAAAGGAGAGCTGTTCGCGCTGTTGAGAAAGCTCGCCGGCGACATCAGGTCGGGACAAAAGACGGAGTTCAAATCGCCGATCTTTTCCGCATACGAAAGGCGGCGCGTCGTCGAGATGCTCGATTCGCTGGGCAAGTACGACACGGACACGCAATTGACGGAATTGAGAAGATACCGCGCGCTGTTCGCGCCGACGCGCGAAATTGCGGTGAAAAAGTACGCGACTACGGGCAAGCTCGCGGCAAAACTCGGCGTACTCGTCGGCATTGCGGTCATGCTCGCGCTCGCCTGAAGGAGGAATATGGGAGTCGATATAATATTTAAGATAGCCGGAGTGGGGTTGCTCACCGCAATTGTCAATACCGTGCTCAAAAAGAGCGACAAGGACGAACTCGCGACCTTTGTCACGCTTGCCGGGCTGGCAATCGTGCTCGTCATGGTGCTCGACCTCTTGGGCGGACTTTTCGACAGCGTAAAGTCAATTTTGGAGCTGTATTGATGGACATCTTCAAGGTCATAGGCGTGGGGCTGGTCGGGCTGTGCGCGGCGATGCTGCTCAAGACCACCGAAAATCGCTACGCGATCCTCGCAATCGTTGCGACCGGCGCGGTCATCCTCATCATCACGCTCAATTCTCTCGGCGACGCGGTCGTCAAACTTCACGCCATCATCGACAAGACGGGCGTCGACGAGTCGCTTTTTGCCGCGCTTCTCAAAATCGTGGGCATAGGATATCTGACCGAATACACGTCCGAAGTGTGCGCGGACGCAGAGTGCGCGTCGATAGGGCGCAAGGTCGCGTTCGCCGGCAAAGTCGCGATATTCCTGCTCGCGCTGCCCATAGTCGGCGCGCTAATCGACACGGTCGGCGGACTGATTGCGGAGGTGTGATGAAGAGGGTCGTATTGGTGATGTTGCTTGCGATTGCCGCGCTGCTTTCGGCGGGCGTGTGCGCCGCAGAAGAAAGCGTCGAAGAGGAGTTGACTCAAAACGTCGAAGAGACCTTGGGCGACCTCGACCTGTCCGAGCTTGAAAGGTGGTTCGATTCGCTTGACGAAGATGCGAGGGCGGCGCTCGGCGGAGACCTCAAGAGCGCGGTCGAAACTTTGCTCGACGGCAGTTACGACGGCGGCGCGGACAAGCTTCTCGGCTTGGCTGCCGACTATGCGCTCGGTTCGGTCACCGATATGCTCGCGGTGTGCGTTACGGTTTTTGCAATCGCGCTGCTTTACTCGGTGCTTGCCGGCATGTCGTCGTCTTTCCTCAAAAAGCAGACTTGCGACTTGATTGCGTTCGTCTGCTTTGCCGCCGCCGCTACCGTCGTGTTGGTGAGGGTGGGCGCGGTCGCAAAACGCGCGTTCGATTGCGCAAACACGCTCAATGCGTTGATGCAGGGCGCGTTCCCTATCGTGCTGACGCTGCTTACGGCGACAGGCGGCACGGCGACGGCTTCGGCTATGGCTCCGTTGATGTCGCTCCTTTCGGGCGCAGTGTCAAGCGCTGTGACCGCGATAGTGCTGCCGCTGTTTGTCGCCGCGACCGCAATCGGAGTCGTAGGGAACATCTCGCCGTCGGTCAAGTTGGACAAATTCCGCTCCTTTCTGTCTTCCGTGGCAAAGACGGTTCTTGCGGCGGCGTTCGGACTGTTCGTCACTTTGATGACCGTCGGCGGAATCTCCGGCTCAATCGCCGATTCGGTCTCAATCAAAGCCGCAAAGTTCGCGGTGCAAAGCTATCTGCCTCTGCTCGGCGGATATCTTTCGGACGGGTTCGACCTCGTGCTCGCGTCCGTGGTGCTCGTCAAAAACTCGCTCGGAACGGTTGTCGCTCTGTCCGCAATCGCGGCAATCGCCGTACCGGTAGTGGAGCTTGCGGTGACTTCGCTCGGACTGAAATTGGTTGCAGGGCTTGTCGAACCATTCTCGGGCGGCAGATTTTCGTCTATGCTTTCCGCGACGGCAAAAAATATCTCAATCGCGGCGGAGAGCGTGATTGCGCTCGGCGTCGCTTTCGTGATAGCGATGATGTGCGCGGTGGCAAGCTGTAACGCGGGGGTGATCTGATGGCGGAGTGGCTGATGAGCGTAGTCGGAATTGTCGCCGCAGGCGTGCTGCTCGAAATAATCTTGCCGCCGGGAGACACGTCGAAATATGCCAAGGGCGCGTATGCGCTGATTGTCGTACTCGTGCTCGCGTCGCCGATGTCGAACGTGCTGTCGCAATTCAAGAGCGACAAAAGCGCCGCCGTCGATATCGACACCTCTTTTTTGAGCGCAGTCGGCGACAGACTCGAAGAGAGCGACGAATTGCGCGCGGAAAGAGCGCTTGCGGACGCCGGTTTCGATGAATGCGAGGTCAATATTTTCGCATCGACGTCGGGAGCCCATTCCGCGGAGCGCGCAAACGTCGACGTCTCAAATTGCCCCCAAAAGGGCGAGATCGATGAAAGATATTTGATCGAGATTGTGAAAAAATGTCTCGGTTGCAAGGAGGTGAAGATATATGGACAAAGAGAATGACCCGTCGGCGACGATCGGATTTTGGGAAAAGATCAAATCCGTCAAACACATCAAACTCGTCGCCGCAATCGCGCTCGCGCTCATCGCGGTCGCGTGCGTCGCCGCCTTTGTCGGCGGTGAAGAAAAGAGCGGCGAAGTCGACTTCGAACAGCAAATGGCGGACGTATTGTCCGAGATTGAAGGAGTGGGCAAGTGCAAAGTGATTGTCGCCTACGAAGGCGAGGGCCAAAGCGAGATCGCATATGAGCGCGAAGAGGAGAGCAGCATCACCACCGACAGCGACGGCAGCGGAGACAGAGTGGTCGAAAACAGCAATTCTCATTCACGTCCCGTGACGGTGATTGTCGACGGAGTGGAACAGCCGCTTGTCATCTCGACCTCGCCTGCTCCCGTAAAGGGCGTCGTGGTAGTCGCCGAGGGAGGCGGCGACGTCTTGACAAAGCTCAAAATCATCGACGCGGTCTGCGCACTCGTCGACGTCGAAGGACTTTCGGTCAAGGTGTTTGAGATGAAATAGCGCGAAATTGCACGAAAAAAATCTTTCGTGCATATCGCAAAAGCGGCGCAATATACATATAGCAGACGAGCGAAAAACGCCGAAACATTCCATGGAGGTAAATTTATGGCAGAGCAAACAGTCAAGGTCAGAAAGGGGCTTTCCGCAAACGCCAAAAAGGTAATCGTACTGTGCAGTATGGTCGCGCTTTTGGTGCTGACGGGCGTCCTCAACTTCGTGCTCAACGGAGATTTGGGTACGTCGAAAGACCCGACGACGGTGGGAGGAGACGCGGTGACGACCTTCTTCTCCGATTACCGCACAAACAGAGAGAACGCAAGAGCGGAGGAAATGTCCTATCTTGACGCTATCATCTCGTCCGAGGACTCCGGCGACGACGCCAAGGCGACAGCCGAAGAGATGAAAGCGGAGCTCCTCGGCAACATCGAGGCGGAACTTGTGATTGAAAATCTCATCAAGGCAAAGGGCTTCGACGACGCAATCGTCACCATGAGCACGGAAAACATAAACGTCATCGTCGATCAAGCCGAACTTCAAGCCGAGCAGGTGTCTCAAATCTTGAGCATCATCCTCGAAGAGACCGACTATGCCGCTACGCAGGTTGTAGTCGTACCTTATGAGGCTTAACCGCTTGTCAAATCCCTCCGGATATGTTATCATATTAGCGTATCCGGAGGTACGCTATGTCCTTTGCAGACAAGAACGAACAGGCTTTGGAAACCTACGTCAGCATCATCACTTCGGTCGCGACGGGCGCCGCAATGCAGGTGAAGGGAGTCGCTTCCGTCTCGTATGACGCCGGCGAAGGCTCAAAACCCGGCAAAAAGAAGAAGAAAAACAGCGCCGTTGCGGTGGAATTGTACAGCGACAAGACAGCTGTCATCGACATTTCCGTCAATGTCAACTACGGGTTCGTAATCCCCGAAGTCGTCGCGCAAATGCAGGAAAAAATCAAGACGGAAGTCGAAAAAGCGACTTTTTATAAGGTCAGGGCGATCAATGTGGTCGTCGCCGGCGTCGTCTACGCTGAGTAACGCGGAAGAATATCTATGAGCAGAAGAACGGCAAGAGAACAGGCATACAAACTCATTTTTCAGTCCCTTTTTCATCAAGACAACGAGGCGGACGAAGCCGAAGCGCAAGAGCTTCTCGCAGACGCGTCCCTTTCGGACGACGACAAGGCTTATATTCGCGAAGTCGTAAACGGAGTCGCGGCAAAATTCGACGAGCTCAAAGAGTGCATTTCGCGCAATCTCAAAAATTTTTCCTATGACAGAGTGTTCAAGCCCGATCTCGCGGCGCTCTATCTCGCGACTTACGAGATGAAGTACGGCGGCATTCCGGCTGCGGTTGCAATCAGCGAGGTCGTCGACCTCGTCAAGGTCTACGGCTCGGAATCGAGCGGCAAATTCGTCAACGGCGTGCTCGCGGGCGTGTTTAAAGAAACGGAGGGCAATTGATATGTTGATATACGGCAAACAAGTCGCGGCGGATACGCGCGCGGAAATCGCGACGGGCGTCGCCGCTTTTGAGAAAAAATATTGCCGCAAGCCTTGCCTTGCGGTCATCATCGTCGGCGAAGACCCGGCGTCTCAAACCTACGTGCGCAACAAGATTAAAGGCTGCGCCGAGGTCGGCATGGCTTCGCTGTCGTACGAATACGGCGACACGACGCCGCAAGAGGAAATCGCCGCAAAACTTCGCGAACTCGCGGCGGACGGCAACGTCGACGGCATACTCGTGCAGTTGCCGCTGCCCAAAGGATATGACGAAAGATACCTGCTTTCGCTCATTCCGGACAGCAAGGACGTCGACGGCTTCAGCCCGACAAACATGGGACTTCTCGCGATGAACAAACCGCGCACGATCTCTTGCACTCCGTTCGGCGTGATGAAGTTGATTGAGAGCACGGGAACATCGCTCAAAGGCAAGCGCGCGGTCGTAATCGGCCGCAGCAATACCGTCGGCAAGCCGATGGCGATGCTTTTGCTCAACGCCGATTGCACCGTCACCGTCTGTCACAGTAAGACAAAAGACCTTGCAAAGATCGCCTCCGAGGCGGACATTCTCGTCGCCGCAATCGGCAGACCGCGCTTTGTCACCGCCGATATGGTCAAAGAAGGCGCAATCGTCATCGACGTAGGCATCAATCGCGTTGACGGCAAACTTGTCGGCGACGTCGACTTTGACGCGGTCAAGGACAAGGCGTCTTTCATCACGCCCGTTCCCGGCGGCGTCGGCCCGATGACAATCACGATGTTGCTCGCAAACACCTTACAGGCGGCTCAAAAGGCGGAAGAAGAAAGATAACGTCATGCAGGACAAGTTCATAAGCGTGACCGTACTCAATCAATACATCCACGACGTCTTTGTCGCGGAGGAGATGCTTCACGGCATCACTCTGTGCGGAGAGGTCAGCGGATTGAGAACGAGCGGCGGACACGCTTATTTTGTCATGAAGGACGAAAATGCGCAGATACAATGCAGCTGCTTCCGCTATGCCAAGACATATCTGCCCAAAATCGGCGAAACCATCCTTGCAAGGGGAAGCGTCGACTATTACGCAAAGGGCGGCCGCCTGTCGTTCAATATCGACGAAATCAAGCCGTTCGGCGAGGGCCTTGCGGCGCTGAAACTCGCCCAACTCAAACAGAGATTGCTCGAAGAGGGATACTTTGACGATTCACACAAAATTGCAATCCCCGAATATTGCTTCAAAATCTGCGTGTTGACGTCGGCAAGCGGCGCGGTGATTCGAGACATCGTCACGACGGTCAGACGCGTCAACGGCATCATAGACATCGCGGTCAGAGACATTCCGGTGCAGGGAGCAGGCTGTGCGGACGCGGTGGTCAGAGAACTCGCCGTAGTCGACAAACTGGGCTTTGACGCAATCATTATCGCAAGGGGAGGCGGCTCCGCCGAAGACTTGATGCCGTTCAACGAAGAGAAAGTGGTCAAAGCCGTATACGCGGCAAAGACCCCGGTCATCTCGGCTGTCGGTCATGAGACGGATTTTACGCTTTGCGACTTTGCGGCGGACGTGAGGGCGGCGACGCCTACCGCGGCGGCGCAGCTTGTCGCCTTCGATGTGTCCGAATTGCTTGCTTATATTGCCGAGAAGGCGAGGGCGATGTATGGCGCGGTTGAACTCAAACAGCAATCGGCGATGAATGCATTGAAAACTTTCGGTAATGCAATTGCTTCGATAGTACTGCTAAATTGTTCTAAATTAGAGCGAAAATCAGAATTATTGAGCCATAATATGACTAAAGCGGTGGAAAATTTGATATCCGACGCGTCATCGGC
>CABKMX010000039.1 GCA_902373595.1 uncultured Christensenellaceae bacterium | reverse complement strand
CGATCGCCGAGATCTTGGCGACCCTGCCGGCGTGGCGGCCGCCGCCGAACGGCGTATCCAGCCAAATGCCGACCATCTTCGCCGCCTGCTCGGGCGATACGATCCTGCCGCCGAGGGCGATGACATTGGCGGCGTTGTGTTCGGCGATCATCTGCGCGGTGAACTCGTCGTGCACGACGCCGGCGCGGACGCCCTTGAACTTGTTGGCGGCGATGGAGATGCCTATCCCCGTGCCGCACATCAATATGCCCTTGTCGCACTCTCCGGACGCGACTTTGCGCGCGACCGCGGCACCGTAATCGGGGTAATCGACGGACGACGTGTCGTAGCAGCCGACGTCGACGATGTCGACGCCGCGCCTTTTCAGCTCTTCAACGATCGCGGGCTTGAGCGCAATGCCGCCGTGATCGCAACCTATCGCGATTTTCATACTGCCTCATTTTGTGCCGCACAGCTTGTCGAGGACAGCCGCGGCGAGTTTTTCCAATTGTTTGGCGCACTCCTCGTACACTTCGGGACTGCCGCCGTAGGGGTCGGGGATCTCGTGTCCTATGAAGTCGTTGGCGCTGAAAAGTCTGCCCTCGGGGACGTACTTTTCGATGCCGAAGCGCAGAATCGGGGTCATACAGATGACCGCGTCGCTTTCGGCGAGATTTTGCTCGGTGACCTTTTGGCTGGTGTGCGAAAAGTCAATGCCGCGCGCCTCGATCGCCTTGACGGCGTTCTCCGCCATAGGGTCGCCGTAAGGGCATCCCGTGCCCGCGCTTTGGACGACGACGTCGTCGAGACCGCGCTTTTTCGCGAGGTCGGCGGTGATCGCCTCCGCCATCGGCGAGCGGCAGGTATTACCTGTGCAAACATACAGAATTTTCATATTTTTCCCTCATATTTTGCGGCGGACGACGTTGCCTCCCGCCGATTTGTTGACCCTGTTCATCACCGATCCGCAGACGCCCTTTGCGCCCAGATCGACGAAGATTATGCCGTCATAGCGCGTCTCGGCATATCTCAATGCGCCGTAGACACGGCGGCACACCTCTTCGTCCGTGGTACCGAGCGACAGCGTGCGCATGCCGTCAAGTCCGACGAGGTCGCTCTCGCGAGCGACGATCACGCATCTTTCGCCGCGCCCCTCGCGCCGCGCATATTCCTGAGCCGCCGCCTGCGCATCCTCTGCGACGACCGCGCCGCACTTGGGCGCGTAGTGAGTGTATTTCATTCCGGGCGCCTTTGCGACGACGACCTTGCCGTCAAAGGTCTCGACCCCGCCCAGCACCTTGGCGATCATCTCCGCGGTGATTGCGCCGGGGCGCAATATCGTCGGCGCGGCGACGGACAAGTCGAGTATCGTCGACTCGATGCCCACCTCGCACTCTCCGCCGTCGATGATGAGCGGTATCGCCCCGTCCAGATCGCTTTTGACGTGCTGCGCGCTCGTCGGGCTGACGTGCTTTGACTTGTTGGCGGACGGCGCGGCGATCGGCACCCCGCACGCACGGATGAACTGCCTCGCGACCGGATGCGACGGCATCCTGACGCCGACCGTCTTAAGCCCCGCGCTGACGCGATCGGGGACGGCGTCGCTCTTGGGCAAAATGACCGTGATCGGACCGGGCATGAACGCGTCCGCGATCAGCCTCGCGCTTTGCGGAACGTCCGTGACCAGCCCGTCAAGTTGAGACGCGTCGGCGATGTGTACGATCAGCGGATTGTCCGAAGGTCTGCCCTTCGCCTCGTATATCTTGTCGACCGCGGAGGCGTCGAAAGCGTTCGCGCCCAAGCCGTAGACCGTCTCGGTCGGGAACGCGACCACGCCGCCGCCGCGGATGATCTCCGCGCCGAGGGCGATCGCCTGCTCTCCGCTCAATATCATCGTATTCATCCTCTATATTATGATATCCCAAAATTACGCGCGTGGCAAATGTTTTTGAGTCGATTGACGTCATTATCTCAAAACATATTCGATTTTTTCGACGTTCTTTGATCGCAAGACGCGCCGATTGCAAAATTTTGCGCGCATTTGTCACAAAAAATCAACATTTTATCTTTACTTGCGCGCGATCTTGTGATATATTGATATTGTACCCGGTCATAACGGGAAGGAGAGGAACTTATGACAGCACAACTTTTGGCTTCGGTATTGACCGATCCCTCGATCGGAGGACTTCCGACCTATGTGTTCATCATCATCGCGGCAGCGGTGCTCATCATCGGCATCATCGTCCTGATCGCGGTCTCCAAATCGGGGACCAAAAAGGCGAAGAAAAAGGCGACTCGCATCGTCGAGGAGACGCCTCAGCCCGCCCCCGACAACGAAGAGGCGGCGCCCGAGACTCAGGACGTCCCCGTTGCGGAAATTCCCGACGTCACGACGACGGTCGGCGAAAACGAAGAGGTCAACCTCTCCACCCTGCCCGAAGATTCTTCCGTCGGCGATCAAAAGATCGAAGAGGAACCCAAGCAGGCGCAGCCGGAGCCGCAGCCCGTCTATCAGCAGCCGGCACCTCAACCCGAGCCGCAGCCGCAACCGGTCTATCAACAACCGGTCTATCAGCAGCCGGCACCGCAGCCCGAGCCGCAGCCGCAACCGGTCTATCAGCAGCCCGTCTATCAACAGCCGGCACCGCAGCCCGAGCCGCAGCCGGCTCCCGCTCAAGAGGCTGCCGCCGCGCCTCAGCCCGAGGCTGTCGTCGTCGCGCCCGTCAAGCCCAAGCGCGTTCCGCCCGTCAGAAAGAAGGCGGACCCTGCCGCCGCGCCTCAGCCCAAACAGCCCTCCAACGTCACGGTCTTGTTCGATCTTCCCGAGACCGGCGGCGCAAGAGGCAAATATGTGATTGTCAAGGACGATTCCAACCCCGACCGTCCCTACAAGTTCCAGCTCAAAGCCAACAACGGGCAGATCCTCTACGAGAGCGAGAACTACAAGAGCAAGCCGCAGAGCAAGTCCATCAAGGCGTTCCGCAACACGTTGCAGAACGGCACCTACACGATCGACTCCGAGAAGAACGGCACCTTCCGCTACAAGCTGTTCAAGCCGGACGGCGTGACGCTGTACGGTGTCGGCGAGGGCTACAAGTCCAAAGAGGCGGCGGAGAGCGCGGTCAACTCGGTCAAGTACTTTGCCGAGAACTCCAACACTCTCGAAGACACGACCGTCAACGTCTGATCTCGACAAGACAAATCGCGGCGCTCCGCTTTCACGGAGCGCCGCTTTTTCGCTCTTTTTATGACGCGTTCGCTGCAAAGTCGGTCTTCGAACTTACCCCGCGATCCCCTCTTTGCCCCTCTTCGCCGCGGTGCGGAACATCAATTCGGACATCACGATCATCACCGCAAAGAACCCGAGCAGATACCACGGCATAAAGCCGAATCCCACCTTGCCGCCGATCGCACCAAACAGCGGCGGCATGAACGTCGAGCCGCAATACGCGAACGCCATTTGAAGCCCTATGATCGCGCCCGAGTTCTCATGCCCGAAGTTGCCGGGCGTGGAGTGTATCATGCACGGGTATATCGGCGCGCATCCAAGACCTATGATCAAAAATCCTGCGATCGCGAGCGCGACATTGTCTGCCGGGATCGCCACCAAGACTACGCCCACAGCGAGCACCGACGCGCCTATGGCGATCATCTTGCGGTCGCCCAGCCTCTCGGTGACAAAACCCGACGCCAGCCGCCCCGCCGTCATGCCTATGTAGAACAGCGACGCCAGCTGCGCCGCCTTTTCGGCGTCCAGAGCCTTGACTTGAACAAAGTATGTGCTCGCCCAGCCCATCACCGTCGCCTCGCCGGCGCAATAGGCAAAGAACGCGATCAGCAAAAACGGCACACCTTTGAGTTTGAGCGCGCCGACGGTGCCGATGCGCTTTTGAGGGACGTCTTCCTCCGCCCTCTTGTTGACCTTCCACACCGGCACGGTCGCGAGCAGGATCACCCCTATCGCCGCCTGCACGACGCCGACGATCAAAAAGCCCGAGTTCCACCCCGAAGATGCCAGCGCCTTGCTCATCACGAACGGACTGACGATCGTCCCCACTCCCCAAAAGCAATGCAGCCAGCTCATGTGCTTGGACGCATAGTGCACGGCGACATAGTTGTTGAGCGCGGCGTCGATCGCACCCGCGCCGAGCCCGTACGGGATCGCAAAGACGATCATCATCCAAAAGCGGTCCGTAAACGAAAAACCTATCAATGCCGCCGCGGTCAAAAACACGCTGACCACGGTCACCCATTTGGTGCCCAACCTGCGCGTCAACCTGTCCGACAGCAGGCTCGACACGATCGTGCCGCCCGAGACGACCATCGTCACGATGCCCATGTACGAGACGGGCACCCCCAGTTCGACGTGCATCACGGGCCAGCCCGAGCCGAGCAGCGAGTCGGGCAGTCCGAGGCTGATGAAAGCCAAGTATATCAAAGCAAGCAAAAAAGTGTACATCTTCACCTCTCGGGCGCGCGCCCTTTTTCGCAAATATTTTAACCTATGCCAAAGCGCGAAGTCAACCGCCCTCGCCCGATCGTCAAGAATATTTTCATCTTTCCTCTTCGCCGCCGCGCCTCTCTTTGCACTGCGGCGAGCCGTGTTTTTTACCGAAACCATACCTCTCCGCCGCCACTCCGCAAAAAACATGATTTTCCTGCCCGTGTTGATAATTCTATGTTTTTCAAAGATCGCACCGATACTTTTCGGCAAGCAAAAAGCGCGATGACGCCTTCGAAAACAAGGTCCGAAGACCGCCGAACGAATACCTCTTCTCCGCCGGCTCGGACGGCATTTTTGCGCTTGCGGGCTCCCAAGTTTTTCCCTGCGGCTTTACCTGCCTTTCGGCACCTCTCCCCGCTTGCGTCCGCCGCGCGAAAGTGCTATAATCGACTTATGAACATCCCTTCCGATCCCGTAATGATGCTGTCCGCTCTCAACATGCTTTTGCGCGACCGCTACCCCTCTCTTGCCGAACTTTGCGCCGCCGAGGGGCTGGACAAGTCCGCCGTCGAGACCGCGCTCGCCGCGATCGATTACCGTTACGACCCCGAAGCCAATCAATTCGTTTGAAAATATTCATTTTGCCGTTTTTATGCACGCAATTTTGCATAAAATCGCCTTTTCCGCGCATACGCATAAATATTTTGAACATTTGCACCAAATCGCTTGCATAATTATTCCGAGCGCATTATAATGAGTGCACATCAAAACCATAGAGGAGATATGATATGAAAAAGACATCTATCGTTATCGTAGCAACCCTGCTTATCGTCGCCAGCCTCGCTCTCTGTCTGTCAGGCTGCGGCGGCACCTCCGGCAAAACTCCCGACGAGATCAAAGAGGCGGGCGTTCTGATCATCGCGACCAACGCGGAGTTCGAACCTTTCGAATACACCGCCGAAGACGGCTCGTACATCGGCTGGGATATGGACATCGCCAGGGCGTTCGCCGATCTGCTCGGCGTCAAGATCGACATCAGACATATGCAGTTCGACTCCGTCCTCGCCGCAGTGGCGTCCGGCACCGCCGACATCGGTATGGCGGGCATCTCTTACAGCGAGAAGCGCGACGAGACCGTCGACTTTTCCAAAGGAGTGTTCAACAGCTCGCAGATGATCATCGTCAAGAGCGACAACACCGACATTCAGGACGCTTTCGACCTCGAAGGCAAGATCGTCGGCGCTCAGCGCGGTACGGTCGGAGCCGATCTTGCAGAGCTCGATCCCGACTGGGCTTCGGACGGCGAAGGCGGCTTCATCCTCGGCAGACCTGCCTCGGTTGACAAGCAAGAAAGCGGCTTCTTGGCGGTTCAGAATCTCATACAGGGCAAGTCCGACGCGGTCATCCTCGACAAGATGCCCGCCGAAGCGATCGTCGCAAAAATGGGCGGCGCAGTCAAGATCCTCGAAAAGTCCGTCTTCGACGACGAGTACGCTTTCGCCGTCGCCGAGGGCAACGCCGAATTGCAGGCGTGGATCAACGAAGCGATCGACACTCTCAAAGCTAACGGCACCTGGGACAAGATCACCGAAAAATACTTCGGCGAAGCATAACTCCGTCCCCTACTCATCGATCAAAACATACGAGACAAGCCGGAGGTCTCTCCGGCTTGTCTCGGCATTGAGGGAATATGCAATTCGACTTTTCCATCATCTTCAACAAAAACGCGCTCGCGACATTGGGCGAAGCGTACGGCTGGACGCTGTTCATCGCCGTCGGCGCATTGCTGATCGGCGTTGTGCTGGGCACGCTGCTCGCAATCTGTAAAGTCATCCCCAAGACAAACATCGTCGCAAAGATCCTGGACAAGTTCTCGTCCGTCTATCTCGCGGTCTTCCGCGGTACGCCGCTCACCGTGCAGCTGTTCATCTTCTATTTCATAATCTTCGCCGGCGTCACCTTCTTTTCGGCGTCGCTCACTCCGTACATCATCTCGGTGGTCGGTTTCGGTCTTAATTCCGCCGCCTATGTCGCGGAGATCATCCGCTCGGGCATCCTCAGCATCGACAAAGGACAGATGGAGGCGGGACGGGCGCTCGGTCTGAGCTACGGCAAAACAATGATGTCCGTCGTACTGCCGCAGGCGGCAAAGAACATCATTCCCCCGCTCGGCAACGAAGCGATCACACTGGTCAAAGACACGTCTATCGCGCTGGTCATCGGCGTATCCGAGTTCTTCACCGCAATCAGAGGCATCGTCAACAGGACGTACAACGTCATCACTCCGTACATCTTCGCGGCGGTCGTCTACTTCGTCACCGTGCTGATCATGACGCTGTGCCTCAACAAACTCGAAAAACGTCTTAGGAGGAGCGACGCAAGATGAGCGAAAAGATCATTCAACAAAACCCCGTCCTCATCTCCACCCGCGGGCTGACCAAGCGCTTCGGGAGCAAAGATGTTCTCAAAGGCATAGACTGCGACATCCGCGTCGGCGAAAAGGTCGCGGTCATCGGTCCTTCGGGCAGCGGCAAGAGCACGTTCCTGCGCTGCCTCAACCTGCTCGAACTGCCGTCCGGGGGCGTCGTCACGGTGGACGGAGCGGTGCTCTTCCAAAGCGACATGCAAGCCAAAAAGGACGTTTTGGACGCGATCAAGGCGCAGATCAAGGCGTTGAAGTCGGGCGAAGCCTCTCCCGAGGTCAAGGCGCACCAAGAGGAAGCGGCGGCGCTCAAAGAAGAACTTTCGCACGCTCATGCCGAACTCAAAGACGCCGCGACCAAGGCAAAGCTCGCCGCAATCAAACTCGCCAAGAAGTCGGGCGGCGTCACCGAAGAAGACGTTCAAGACGCGGTCGCCGCGCACGAAAAGGCGACGGCGGTCGTCGCCGAACTCAAAGCACGGCTCTCTGCGGTCAACGCCAAGATCAAGCAAAAGAAAGCGGAGGCGAAAAAGAGCGTCGACGCGGCGGAACTGCAACGGCTCAACGAAGCCTTGACGCAAGCCAAAGCCGAATACGCAACGGCGAAAAAGGCGCACAACGCGGCAATGCGCAAGACCAACGCGGTCATCGACGAACACCGCCGCAACATGGGCATGGTGTTCCAGCACTTCAACCTGTTCAACAACCTGACCGTGACCGAGAACATCACTCTCGCGCCCGTTTCGCTGGGGCTCAAAGACCTCGCGACAAAGCGCAAAGAGCTGCTCAAACGCAAGCTGTTCAAGCACGAGGACGTGACCGAGCAGCTCGCCGCCCTGCCCGACAAGCTGGAGATCATCGAGAACGCCAAGACCAACGCCAAGCGACTCTTGGCGCGCGTCGGGCTGCTCGACAAGGCGGACGTCTTCCCGTCCACGCTGTCCGGCGGACAAAAGCAGCGTATCGCGATCGTCCGTTCGCTCGCGATGAATCCGCGCGTGATGCTGTTCGACGAGCCGACTTCCGCGCTCGACCCCGAGATGGTCGGCGAAGTGCTCGAAGTCATCAAGGAGCTTGCCGACGAGGGCATGACGATGGTCATCGTCACCCACGAGATGAACTTCGCCAAAGAGGTCGCGACGCGCGTGCTGTTCGTCGACGACGGACTGATCAAAGAGGACGCGCCGCCCGCCGAACTGTTCGGCGACCCCAAAAACGACAGACTCAAAGAGTTCTTGTCCAAGATCCTCTGACGTCAAAAAGGACGCCGTCGGGCGTCCGTCAAATTCAACTCAAAGGAGCGGC